>JBEKJN010000018.1:0-20870 GCA_050011235.1 Verrucomicrobiota bacterium
GCGACGAAATCGAGGCTGAGGACCTGGCGCAGAACGTCTTTTTGCAGGTTTACAAATCCCGGAGCCGCTACCAGCGGACGGCGAAATTTTCCACGTGGCTCTTCACCATCGCGCGCAACCTGTGCCTGAACGAACTCCGCCGCCGCTCGCGCCATCCCGCCGAATCCATCGAGGAAGCCCACGCCGAGCATGAAGACCGGCCGCGCCAGCAATACGAGGACAAATCGCAAATCGCGCCGCCGGAAAAGCTGTTGCACGGCGAACTCGCACAGAAAATCGAGGAGGCGCTGGCCGGACTGCCGGAGAACCAGCGCACGGCCATTTTGCTCTGCCGGCAGGAGGACTTGAGCTACGAGGAAATTGCCGAAATTCTGGACTGCTCGCTCTCCGCCACGAAATCGCTCATCCATCGCGGGCGCGAAACGCTCAAGGAAAAACTCAAGCCCTACCTGCAAACCGGCGAGTGGAGTGAATCAAAATGATTTTACCGATGGATTTGCAGTCGCAGAAATTGGCAAGCCGCGCCCGCCGTCACGTTCGTTGAAGTCGTGATCGTGACGTTCACGTATTGATCAGGCGGAACGCCGTTGGACGCGGATTCGGCAACCGTCGCGCCGGGCAGGTTTGTCACCCAGCCCGTTGCGGCGGTGAACGTCATCGAGTTGCTCCACGTCGTCAGCGTGCTGGAAGTTTGCAAAACGTAAGTGATGTCGCTCGCCGAAGTGTTGCGCGGGAAATGAATCTGAAATTGATATCCGGCGAGAATGCCCGTGAATGAATTTGTGTTTGCGGCATTCGGGTCGGTCGCAAATGCATATTCCAGCAAGTTCACGATGCCATCGTGATCCGGGTCCGCCAAATCGCCGGCAACGGCAGCGTTGTTGGCGTTCGCGCCAAAATGCGCAAGCTTCCAGACGCTCGTCGGTGATTTAACGATGGTCAGCACGGCAATGGATGGCACGCCGAGCGCCGCGCCGTTCGTCGGATTGCTCAAGGCCAGATTCACCGTTTGATTCGGTTCCGCCAGACCGTCGTTGAAAACCGGCACGGTGAAGGTTTTTGAACCCGATTCGCCATTTGTCCAATTCAACACGCCGGAAACGCCGGAATAATTCACGCCGTTCACCGCCGTTCCGCCCGCGACCGTTGCGTAGGAGACTTGCACCGCGCCGTTCGTTCCGCCGACGCGATTCACCATGATGGTCACGTTGGTGTTGGCTTCCAGCACGCTGTAAGTCGGCGAACTGAAGGAAAACGTGCCCGCGAGCAGACCAAAAACGGAAACAGAATTGGAGCTGCCGACAAAAACCTTCCCGTCGGCGACCGTCGGCACGGCGAACTTGACACCCACGCCAAGCTGGTCACGGCTCGGGTTGTTCGCGCTGTTGTAAAGTTCGGTCCCCAAATTCGTGGCGTTGCAGGCGACGAGCACCGCCGGGTTCCCAAGGGCGGACGGCATTTGAATCGCCCAAACAATGCCGTTGTTCGTCCCGTTGGCGGAGACGCTCGGCGTCGCCCCGGGGAAATTGAATGTGCGCGAGCTGGTTGAAACCGCCGTGGTGGAGAGCAGGCCATTGGTGACTGAAAACAGCTTTAGCTTGTCGCCGTTGCCCGCGTAATAAATATCGCCGTTGAACCAGGCCGGTGTGTCAAACGAACCATTGATGTGCCCGAGGTTGGTTTGCACCACAAAATCAAATACGTTGGTCGCGTCGAAATGCCGGTTCCCGGAGGTCATCTGGTCGCGGTTGAGCAAATAAATCTGTCCCTGTTTGCCCGCGCCGAGCAACTCATGCGGAAACGTTCCCGGCTGATCGGGCAGCAACAGCAATCCGCCGGAGCCGAGGTCGGTGTCAGCAGCCTGCAAAGCGAGCTGGTTCCAAGGCGTGAAATAATCCGCGACCGCCAGTCCGTTCGTCGTTGAAAGTTTCATGAAACTGTCGCCGTATTCCGTCCCGCTGGAACCGTTCGTGACGTTGAAAATGCCGTTGCCAACCTCGAAAAACAGATTGTTGTTCGTATCCACCGCCAACCCACCGCCGCCCATCCAGATACCGCCTTCGCCCGCGTTCGCGCCATACGCGGCAATGGTGCTGTTGGGCGTCGTGTTGAAAACATAATTGGTCAGTTGCGCCAGATTCGTCGTGCTGAAACCGATGATCCAGCCGTGATACGGGTCCGTGTCCGAGTAACCGGCATACGCGACATACACCATGCCATTGGCCAGCGTCAGTGCGGGGCGCTGATTTTCCTGCTTCGCATTGAACGTCACTTTGCCACCGACGCTGTCCACGCCGATGCCCGGAACGCTGGCGCTGACCACCACCGGACTGAACGGCTGTTCCGTGCCGTTCGTGATGTTCAACGCGTACAGCCGGTGAAAATAATTCGTCACGCCGCCGCCGAGTTCGCCCGTGAACGCATCCACATAGAGCGTGCCTGATCTCAAATCAATCACCGGCGTGCCGGTGATGCCCACTTCGGGAATGATGTCCGTGTATGCCCCGCCGTTATAGCGCGTCCCGAAATTCTTGTTCGTGAATGTGCTCGTGGTCGTCACCGCCGCCGGGCCGAGATTCGTCTGCCACAGCAACCCGCCCGCCGCCGCCGGCACGTCCGCGTCGAACGCATAGACCGTATTGTGCTCCGTGGCGATGAACAGGACGTTGTGCGTGCCCTGCCCCGGTATCGCCACGCCCGGCACATACAACGGCTGCGCATACACGCAACCGTCCACCATGTTGGTAAACAGCCGGCCGAACAATGTTAGGTTCACATTCGTCAGGTTCAGAATCGTCTCGTTGGTGTTCAGACCCGTGCGACGATTATCATTGTGATAAGTCCAAACGCTGACCTGCCCGACGGCGGCCAGCGCGGCGAACATCAAAGCCAGACCACTGGCCGGCAAAAGAAAAGATGAAAACTTTACGATAAGTAATAAATGTATTCTTTATTTGCCCCGCTTCAACAAAAATCCGGCCCACCGAGCCGCGAAACGCTCAAGGGAAAACTCAAGCCGTATTTGCAAACCGGTGAGTAGAGTGGGCTGAAGTAAAAATTCACCGTTGCGCCCAAGGCGGTTGCGGCGTAGTTTTCCATCATGCCGATGACACTGAATCAAATCGTCGAAGAAGCGAGCCATCTGCCGCGCGAACAAGTGGCTGAAGTGGTGGATCGCCTGACATCAGTGCTGCACACCGACGTTGAGCCGGAGATTGAAACCGCCTGGAAACAGGAAACCCGTCGTCGGTTGGCGGAATTGGAAAACGGCAAGGTTCAGGCCGTTTCCGGTGAGGCTGTCAGCAGTCGTATTCGCAAAATTGTCGGGCGGTGAAACCGCACGCCTTCCATCCTGAAGCGGCGGAGGAATACGCGGAGGCCGCAAATTACTACACGCAGATTTATCCCGAACTCGGCGGGCGTTTTTACGACGAGATGGAACGCCTGATTCAGGACATCCGCCGCGAACCGAAACGCTTTCGTCCGTTTGATCCGCCCGCGCAACGGCATTTCTCCAATGTTTTTCCGTTTGCAGTCATTTACGTCGAACAGGCTGACCGCATCTGGATTTTGGCGATGATGCACATGAAACGCCGTCCCGGTTATTGGAAGGGCCGTATTTAAAAAATGCGGACGTGAAACGCTCAAGCCGTATCTGCAAACCGCGAGTAGACGGAATGAAATTTAGCGCCGTAGGCGCGGCATATTTGTAGAAAATCGGCCCAACAAAATTTTCCAAGCTCCGTTAGGAGCGACATCTTTCTCAAATTGGGTGGGGCGAGCGTCCTCGCGAGCCGGCTCGTCAGTAGCCTCGCCCCACCGAATATGCCGCCCCGCTGGGGCTGGAGATGGATTTGGTTTTGGGGGCTACAAATATTCCGCGCCTACGGCGCTACGGAGCGCGAGTTGTCTCAACTCGCAGCGTGGGGATGATGAAAATTATCGGACAATACTCAATTGCGGACGTGCTGCGGCTTGGGACAAGCCACGCTCCGAAAGGGCGGTCGGCAGACCGCCGCAATTCTTCGGGAAAATTGATGAGTGCGGCTTTCTGCCGAAAGCCGCTACGCCCGTTTGAAAATAAAAAACTGCGACGAAACGTCCACGGAAACTTTCGCTCCGGCGAAAATCCTTGATGGAATTCGCTTATCTGTCTTTCATTCCTGCACGATGCGAGATGCCGCTGCCAAAACTGCCTCACCGCCAATTCATGTGGGCGCAGTGCTCTTCGACGGGTTCGAGCTGCTTGACCTCTACGGGCCGCTCGAAATGTTCGGTCTTTTGGAGGGCGAAGCCAGGATTACCGTGGTGGCGGAGAAACCCGGCACCGTGAGAAGCAGCAGCGGCCCATGCGGGACAGCCGAAGTAACAATGGCGGATGCCAGCGGGTTCGACGTGCTGCTCATTCCGGGCGGGATTGGGACCCGGACTCAAATCGCCAACCCGCAATTCCTTGCCGAGTTGAAGCGGCTGGCGGACGCATCACGCATCGTTGCGACCGTGTGCACGGGAAGTTTTTTGCTGGCCCGGACAGGATTGCTTGACGGGCGCAAAGCGACCTCGAACAAGCGGGTTTTTCAGCTCGTGAAGACCAATGCACCAAAGGTGAACTGGATTGCCAGGGCGCGATGGGTGGAGGACAACAAATATTTCACGTCGTCGGGTGTCAGCGCGGGCATGGACATGGCGCTGGCCGTGATCGCCAAATTGTGCGGCCGGGAAAAGAGTTTGCAGGTTGCGAGCCGGGCAGAGTACGAATGGCACGAAGACAGTTTCTGGGACCCGTTTGCGACCGCCGCCGGATTATGATTGAGAAAGTCGTATCCGCAAACCAGAGAATGGAGCGAATAATTCGGAGGGCGGAGCGCTGCGACGCCCTGACGGGCCTGAAATATGGGTGCTCGTGGAACTCGCCCCTCCGAAAGGGCAGGCGGCTCGCTGGCAGTCGTAGCGGCGGTCGGCAGACCGCCGCAATTCTTCGGGAAAATTGATGAGTGCGGCTTTCTGCCGAAAGCCGCTATGCCCGTTCGGAAATGAAAATCGGTCACGAGTCGCCGACAGGAGAGAACCGGAATGATTTTCAGCGCCGTAGGCGCGGCATCTTTGTAGAAAACCCGGACGAAAAAATTCCCAAGCTCTGTCAGGAGCGACATCTTCAGATATGCCGCCCCGATGGGGCTGGAAATGATTTTGGTTTTTGGAGCTACAAAGATGCCGCGCCGACGGCGCTCCGAAATGGGCGCGGACGCGAAACGCTCAAGGAAAAGCTGAAGCCCTACCTGCAAACCGGCGAGTGGAGTGGGTGAAAGTAAAAATCAATTTGGTTTTTCTTTGCCAGGCTTTACTAACTTGACTGATTCAACAGCAGTATTTACTTGGGTATTCCAGTATTCATCAAATCGCTTCTTTTCTTTGCTCATAGCCTCGAGCATTTTTTGAAGATATTCTGCCAGTTTCGGTTGCTCTGGATTGGCATGAAGGGCATTCCACGTAATGGAAACTTCGTTAAATAGCCTTCGTTGACGGACTATAATTTTTTCCAACATATTAAGGGCATCGCCCTTTATATGCTTCCAATTATACGCAATGAGCCGCAGATAAACCGTGTCTATAGCAAACACATCCACGACGGTTAATCTTTCACTTTCTTTTGTTTTTTCATGTTTCATCCGTGCGAGTATGAATTCACAGACTTCGAAATTATGTGTGAAATGTTCCTTCAATTTTGCCAAAATGTTTTTTAGTTCTTCCTTTTCCTGCTCCAATTCTTTTTCGACTCGTTGATGTATTATGCCTAAAAAATCACTGACGGGACTATCGCTTGGATTTTCAGCGTCATCCCATGCTTTCAACTTTTCGTGCATTGCCTTTTCAAATTTTGCGAAAAATTCGTCGTATTGATGTGCTTTGTCTGAATAATCGTATTGAAAAACATAATAATTTGTCAGATCTGCTGGTAGTGCCTTGAGGTCCTGCGTGATGATAATTGTGCCTATGTGCAGTGCATGGCGTACGCCAAGTTCATAATAAACATTTGGTTTTGATCCGGTCAGGTCTGCTATTACTAAATCCGACGAATCAAGGTCTTCAACAATGCCTTTGACAAAATTTCCCGGCGTAGCAGGCGAGCGTTTGCAAACTATTGCGCTTGGTTTATAAGACTCAACGGCCTTTTTTATCCAATGTTCAAAAATATGTGACCATTGAGGTTCGGTAATTTTTCGTCTGTCATTTTCGGGCCCATGTTCAGTGTCACTGAAGGGCATAATGACAAAGCAGGAATGTGGTTTATTCATGGAGAAATCATTTATCCCGTTTCAACAGAAATTCCGCGAGCGCTTCAAGGGCGACGGCCCTGTCTTTGAAAGTTTTCAGCGCGGCGAAGGCCTTGGCTGTCAGGTTCTCCGCAATCTGCCGTGATTTTTCTAGACCGACAATCGCCGGGTAGGTTGCCTTTTGCGACCGCGTGTCCTTGCCCGCCGTCTTGCCGAGCTGCTCGCTCGTCTGTGTCACGTCCAGGATGTCGTCAATCACCTGAAACGCGAGGCCGACGTGATAGCCGAAATCCGTCAGCGCCTTGAGCTGCGCCGACGTGCAGTTCGCGCTCATGCCGCCCAGCCGCACGGAACAGCATAGTAACGCGGAGGTTTTGCGCTCGTGGATGTAGCGCAGTTCGCTGGCGGAAATTTTTTTGCCTTCGCCTTCCAAATCTGCGACCTGCCCGGCGACGAGTTGCAGCGAGCCGGCGGCCTTCGCAATTTCCAGAATCAAATCGCGGTGCGGATAGCGCGGCCAGCCTTTGGCTTGCGCGGCAATCTCAAACGCCTGGGTCAATAGCGCGTCGCCCGCGAGCACGGCAATGCCGTCGCCGAAGACCTTGTGGTTGGTCGGCTTGCCGCGACGGAAATCGTCGTTGTCCATCGCCGGCAAATCGTCGTGGATAAGCGAATAGGTGTGGATGCACTCGACGGCGCACGCGAGCGGCAGGGCATCAGCTTCGCGTCCGCCGCAGGCTTGCGCGGCGGCGAGGCAAAGCGCGGGGCGCATCCGTTTGCCGCCGGCGAAGAGCGAGTAACGCATCGCCTTGTGAATGGTGGCGGGCCGGGTTTTTTCGGACGGCAAAAATTGGTCGAGCGCGCGATTGACGGCGTCGGTGCGCGTGGCGAGAAATTGCTGCAAATCGAATTGAGACTTTGCGGACATGCGCCGTTGTTTTAGGAAAAAAAACGCGCCGGCGCAAGCAACGGGTTACGGCTTGGAAACCGAATCTGAGATTAGGAGCGCACGCGCCCCGCGTGCCGTTTTCCGCGCCCTCGCGGAAAACATCAAACGCACTGCAAAAGCTTGGCGCATGCGGGCGGATCCGTACGTCAAAAGGGCTGGACGCGAGGCGCGTCCAGCCTCACCCGATGGCGGGTGTGCTCCCCAACTCCCATTTCACCGGCCGACCAGGTGCATCAGGTGTTCGGGATAACGCGAACCGGCCGCGACGCCCACGGGCGCGACTTCGGCGATTTGCGCCAGTTCTGCGCCGGTCAGTTTGATCTCAGCCGCCGCGACGTTTTCTTCAAGATACTTCCGGTGTTTGGTGCCAGGAATGGGAACGATGTCTTCGCCTTGCGCGAGCACCCAGGCCAGCGCGAGCTGTGACGGTGTGCGGTCTTTTTTCGCCGCGAGTTCCCCGATGCGCCGCACCAAATCCAGGTTGCGCTGGAAATTCTCGCCCTGAAACCGTGGCGAATGACGGCGGTAATCGTCAGCGGGCAGGTCTTCAAACTTTTTGAATCGGCCGGTGAGGAATCCGCGGCCCAGCGGGCTGTAAGCAACGAAGCCAATCCCCAGTTCGCGGCACGTCGGCAAGATTTCGTCCTCGGGATCGCGCGTCCAGAGGGAATATTCGCTTTGCAACGCGGTGATGGGATGAATGGCGTGCGCGCGGCGAATCGTTTGCGGGCCAGCTTCGGACAGACCGAGGCAACGCACCTTGCCTTCCTTCACCAGTTGCGCCATCGCGCCGACGGTTTCCTCAATGGGCGTGTCCGGGTCCACGCGATGCTGGTAATACAAATCAATCACGTCCACTTTCAACCGGCGCAGGCTGCCTTCGCAGGAGGAGCGGACGTAATCGGGTCTTCCGTTGACGCCGCGGACGCCGGGATTTTTGGAGTCGCGCACGATGCCGAATTTGGTGGCCAAGATCACCTTGTCACGCCGGCCTTGCAGGGCGCGACCGACGAGTTCCTCGTTCAGAAACGGCCCATACATGTCCGCCGTGTCGAGGAACGTCACGCCCAAATCCAGGGCGCGATGGATCGTGGCGATGGATTCGCCATCGTCACGCCCGCTGTAAAATTCCGACATGCCCATGCAACCCAATCCCAAGGTTGAAACCACCAGCCCTTGTTTTCCTAATTTGCGCGTTTTCATTTTCATCGTATGCTCCATTTCCTTTAATCTGGCTTTAAAATAGCATCAAATTCCTTTGCAACCCGAATCCTTAGCCGGAACGATTCAGTTGAACCATGAAATTGAGTAAGATTGGCGGGTTTATGCTTGAAGAGAGGCAACTGCATGGCAGTTGGGTAGAGCCGTGAGTTTGGTCAGGATTTCGCGCCACCAGGTTCGATGAGCCTGGCCACGCACGGCCAGTTTGAGCGTGGGCTTGCCCCGCGCCCGGCTCCACACCGCCGCCCGGCCAAACAAGCGCCAGCGTAGCGTGTTCAATTCGCATTTTTCCAACTGCCCCAATCGCCGTTGCAACAACACGCACAGGTTGTAAGCAGCGATGGCCAGATGGTGCATGGCCTCGGTGCCCCAGAAATTGTCGACGCACAGCCGTTTAATCCCAAACTGTGCGCCCAGTTCCTTGATGCGGTTTTCGAGGTCGGCCCGGCCGTTGTATTGGCGCCAGACGGCCAGAGCGTCCACGCTCCGGGGCAGGTTGGTGACCAGCGCTTGAAAGCGATAGCCCGGAACTTCCAACAACATCTTGCCGCCAGCGGCGGGCCGTTGTTCGACCCGCTGACGAATCACGATCAAGCGGCGTCCCGGTTGATCCAATTCCGCTTCCTGCACCTCCAGGCCGGGGATTTCCGTCCCTTCCCAGTGCGCCTCATCGTGCCGGCAGAGGCTTTGCCCCTTCTGCGTCAGATGCGCCACAAAAATAAATTTCAAGCCCAGCGCCTGGGCCATGTTTTGCATACTGGCCTCGCCAAAACCCGCGTCGCCGCGCACCAGCTTGATCCGAATGTGCGCCGGCATGCCGGTCACGGTCTGACGCAAAAACTCCGCCGCGCCATTGGCGCAAGGACTGTCGCCCCGGCGCAACCAGTAGTTGGCGATAAGTTTGCTTTCGGCCAAAGCGGCGATCAATGGCCGATGGCACGGCTTGAGTCCCTGCCGGGGATAACCGACGGCCACGCCCTGTTGATGGCCATCCTCGTGCAGCAGTGCCCACGAATCCAGGTCCAGCGTGTAACCTTCTTTCAGTGAAGGCAGACGGTCCACGGCCCGGCGATGCAGGACGTTCAAAGCATTGCATGTCTTTTGACCAAACACGTCGAAGAACCGGCTCAAGGTGGATTGGCTGGCGATGGCTTCGACGCCCAGCACCTGGCTCAACGCCGGATCACTTTGCAGCCAAGCCACCCGGGAGAGCTTGTCCGCGCCGCAGAGAATGCCCCCGACATACCCCAGTGCCACATCCGTGGGATCGTAGGCGTTGGGACTGGTCGGACAGTGGGGCAAGACCTCCCGCAGTTGCCGGCGAAAACGCTTCTGATGCAGAAAGTGCGACCACACGACCATGCCGCCATGGGCGGTCAGACGCTGATCGGTGAACGAAATCCGAATGGACGAAGTTTGATCTTTGGTGTCAATTGGCAGACGCACCGTTTGGTCCGCCTCCCGTCGAGGCTCGTTTGCTTGTGTTTGGTTCATCACCCCAAGCCCGCCAAACGGTGCTCACTCTTTCAAGCTGAATCGTTCCGGCTTAGTCATCGGCCGGAATGTTCAGCTTCCTCCGATACCAACCGACGCCGGCGCTGGGCAGGCGTCCCATGCCACCGCCGCCGGAGTGGATGAACGGCCCTTCGATGGCCCAATCGTGCGGCAAGTTTATCTGCCGCCATGAGCTATCATCAAAATCCGGCTGCACATACGCGACGCCGTCACCCAGATTTCCTTCCGGCCTGACAAATTTTCGCGACGCGTCCTTTATGAAATCGTTGCCGGTCGGCAAAATCCATCGCTTGATTGTCGCCGGTGGTGGTGGTGCTGGCCCGTTCGTTGGCGCGCTCGAAACATTTTCTTCCGCCGTTTCATTTCCCCGCTGTCCATTTGCTCGCGGTCTCACGTCGTACAACAAGCTTGCCGTGTTTCCGGGCGGATCGCCTTTAATGAACCGTCAATCATTATCAATCAAAATCCTTTCCCGCGTTGGTGCGTGGGTCGGCTCGGCGCCCGACAATGAAGTTCCTGCAAAAATAACGGCGGCAATGGCCAGACTTAGACTGTTTTTCAATCTTGGGTTGTCTTTTCCGGCCAAATTGAAAACAAAAGAGCTATGGTTCATAAATATTGGACGGCACTGACTCTACGGCAAGGGCGGCCCGACTACCAGCCGATAAAAGCGCATTGGATAAGCGCCCGCGTTGGTATCCCACCACTCGAATGAAGAGTTTGTCAGCCACACCGGGCTCCAGTCGCTGAGGTTTGTAGTTGCCTGCACCTCGTAATCCGGCCCAGCCAGGCCGTTGGTGACCTGCACGCTAAACTGGCCGTTGCTCCATGCCGGCGACGACAGGGAAGGCAGGGTCAAGGGATTGACCATCACGAGGAAACTTTGTGTCGCGCTCAGACTGGGTGAGCCGTTATCCGCAACTTTCAGCGTGACCAGGTTGGTGGTATTGGCATTGCCGACCCACGGCCGCCAGTTGAAGGCGGCATTGTTGCTGTTGATTTTCATCAGCGTGGCGTTGGCTGGCGCATTGAGCAAACTAAAGGTGAGCACCGGTGGCGGTGAATCCGAGTCGGCGGCGTTGGCGGTCACCGCAACCGTCTGGCCCACATTGACCGCCTGGTTCGGAATCGCCGTGAGAGTCGGCGCGGTATTGGCCGGAAGAAAAGTGGAGCTGACATTATCAATCACGGAGGTATTGAGGAAACCGTTGTCTAGGGAGCAAACGATAAGACCCACATAGGCGCCCGCCCCCATGCTGGTAAAATTAGCGGCCGAGCCAATCGCGGTCCAAGTGCTGCCGTTGGCCGACGAATAGGCGCGGAAGGTGTTGTTGGTTCGGGTCAGACGCACCCATTCGGGCGCCGTTCCGCTGACGGCGCTTGAGGCAGCGCTAGCTCCGTCACCGTTTCGCGTATTGAATTCAACTCCCGCAGTTGACTGAACGTCCGCCAAGGCATATTGGGAATCGGCATAAAGGTTTTCGCGAATCATGACCCCCGCCTTCGCGTTGGCGGAAGTATTTTGCACGCTCACGATTCGAGCCTGGATATAGCCGCTGGTCGTGTTTGGAACGTACACGTAAACGAATTGGAAAGAATCGAGGTTGGCGACCAGCGGGTCCGGGATACCTCTCCCGGAACCAGAAATCGTGAATTGTCCGCTGTTGTAACTCGCGCTGCCGATCCAATCCACAGCGCCGACGTCGGTGTTCGACCATGGCCAGGGCAGGTTGCTTACCGATGCGCCTTCCTCATTGGACGGAATACTTTCACTGCCTGAGTTGGTAATGGTGACAATGTAATACCAAATCTGGCCGGCGCTGACCATCCAGTCAGAGTAATTGGTGCCGGTAACAGACGCCGTAATGGTGGTGTATGGCCCGCCGCAAGTGGTGGATCGCTTCACATTGTAATTAACCCCTGCCGAGCCGCTCCATGTCAGTTGGACCGCGCCATTGGTCGCGGTGGCCGCGAGATTACTAACCATCGGGACCGGAGTGGCGTTGACTTCCACCGAATTCGGGCTGGTGCCGTTGCCGTTGGCGGTGGCGACGTAGTAATAGGTGGTGGTGTTGGCGACATTCATGTCCGTGTAACCCAAATTTTCGGCTCCAATATTTCCGGTGACGAGCGTGTAAGGACCGCCGGGCATTGTGGATCGCCACAGATCATACGTGCTCGCACCCGGAACGATGTCCCAACTGACCGTCACGCGCGCATTTCCCGGAATCGCCACGACGCCCGTGGGCGCGGCGGGAGCCGGCAAGGTAGCGGCTTCAACGATCGTAATATTTGTCGCAGGCAAGCCGCTCGATGTGGCCGACAGGGTAATTGAGCCGGGCGCATTGGTTGACTGGACAATGACTTCCGCCAAGCCATTGAAGAGAGGGATTTGAGTGCCCTTGTCAGCGTCATGAGAACCGGGATTGCCGTTGCCTACGCCGATAATCGCGCCGCCGCTGACGGCAAAGCTGACCGTATTGCTGGCAGTCGGCACGACATTCCCCTGCGCATCCAGACCGGCAACGGTAACGACGGAAACATCACGTCCGTCGGCCAGAATGGTGTTGCGATCCGGCCAGAGAGCAATGGCGACCGGCGTCCAGCTCGTTGTCCAGGTATTCGTGATGACAGGCACCAGATGACTGTAGCCGATGGCCTGAAGAGTTCCTGACGTCCAAGGCACAATCCATTCCAAGTGATTCTGCATATTCAGCAGTTTGCGTCCCAAGCTGACGCCGTTGGTGAACAACTCGACTGAATCACAGTTGCCGAAGACCCAGACGTCCACATTTGTTCCCGCTCCCCAATTCCAATGCGGAAACACGTGCAGGATCGGTTTGCCCGTCCAGTTGGCCTGAAAATAGTAGAACACATCTTTCGGGAACCCGCATAGATCCATGATACCGTAGTGGGAGCTAACGCAGGGCCAGCCAAAAGGAGTTTCCTCGCCGCGATAAGCGAATCCCGTCCAATCGAACCCGCCGCCCATCCATGGCCGCCCGATGTAGCGCGGCGGCCAAGTCTCGCACGGTTGCCCGAAGTTTGCAGTATAACCAAGTCCGGCGTCCCCACTGTAATAGACGATATCGTAAGCCGGCATGTAACCGTTCGCCAGATCAATGTAATATTTTCCCCTGGTGGTAGTCAGGGCGCCCACTTCGGTACCTATCGCCGGCAGGGTTGGCGCATCCCGATGAAAGCAATCCAAGTTGCCATACTTCTCGTAGTTGAGGCCCTCGACATCAAGGACCGTGGCGAAACCGGTGTTCCAGGAGTAATTGACGGCAGCGGTGCATTTACGCGAGGGATCCAGCGAATGAACCAGGTTTTGCATCACTTGAATGAGCGTTGCGCCGGCGGGAATCCCCTGCCAGGCGGTCTCTTCATTGCAGAGCGACCAGGCGAAAATCGAGGGATGATTCCGGTCACGGCGAATCTGGCGGGAAAGTTGGCTCAACGGCTCGGCATTGGTCCCGAATCGGCGGTTTTCATCGAGCACCAGCATTCCCAATTGGTCGCAGGCGTCGAGCAATTCCGAGGCCGGCTCGTTGTGCGCCGTGCGATAGCCGGTCGCGCCCATCTCCTTCAACCGTTCGATGCGGTAATAAAAGAGCCGGTCCGGCAAGGCCGAACCCACGCCCGCGGCGTCCTGGTGATTGGCCATCCCTTGGATGAAAATATGCTGCCCGTTGAAGAACAAACCGTTGGTCGCATCGAAAACCACCGTCCTTACCCCAAATGGCGTGTAATAGACATCCGCGGCGGAGTTCTGATTGCTGACGGTGGTGACCAACTGGTAGAGATAAGGCGTTTGCGGCGACCATAAATTGGCGTTAAACGCAACGGCCTGCGTCACGATTAAATCTCCGCCGGCCGAAACGCTCAAGGGCGAGGTGATGGTGGCAACCGCGTTGCTGTTTGCGTCGAGTATCAGCGAAGTCACGCTGCCGTTGACAGTCGCCACGGCGCTTTGGTTCGTCACTTCGGTTTGTATTGTGACTGTGGCGTTGGAACCCGCCAGCGAGGTGGTCCCAGCATACGTTCCCCATTGCGCCACGTGCACCGGATTTTCCGCCGTCAGCCAAGCGTGGCGATAAATGCCGGCGCCTTCGTAAAACCAGCCTTCGAACCGGCTGGCATCCACCCGCACCACCAGCACGTTCGTTCCGCCCGGATTGGCATACGGTGTGACATCAAAATAAAAACTCTCGTAACCACTGACGTTGCGCCCAAGGATGTGGCCGTTCAACCACACCAGGCAATTGCGATACACGCTGTCGAATTGCAGCCACAGCGACTGGCCCGCGTAGTTGGCAGGCAAAGTGAACGTGTGGCGATACCAGCCGATGTTGTTGGTGGTAAAACTGGGACTGCCCACCGGCTTGTAGCCGTGGCCGCTATCGGCGCTCGAGTTGAACGGCAATTCGACGGCCCAATCGTGCGGCAAATTGATCTGGCGCCACGCACTGTCGTCATAATTGGTCTGGACGAAGGAAACATTTTCCCCCGCGTGCGTGGCGAAGATATTCACCCGGATGGACTCCATGTAGGTTTCGGTATTGGTCCCGGCGCCGATTTCGTTGGAATCCAACTTGGCCAGATCGGAGATTTCCGGATACCAGGTGACATTCGTGGTGACATCCAGCGGGTCGCCCAACTGGAAGCGCCAACCGGAATCCAGCAAAATCTGCTCGCGACCATACGCATCTGTCAAGGAGAAGCTTGCCATCAGGCCAACCAGCAACGCACCGATTACCAATGACTGGGCCGAATTGCGGTTGAATTTAAAACCACCGGCGACAGCCGGATTAGACATGTTCGACGTTTTCATATAGTCTTGCATCCGGCGGCAACCGGATAGCCACGGAGAGCCGGACTCTCTCGAGTGCCCCATCGCCCGCCGTTAAAAATCTGGCGCGTTGAAAGCCACACCGGCCTGAAAGGGCGCGGCGATGGGCTAATGAGTGAACAAACTCAGGTCAATGTAATTGGCCGCTGCCTGAGTACCGGCCGGGTTCAAGTGCAACCACTCGTATTCGTACGCGGCCAGAATATTTGTGAGAGTCACCGGATCCCGCACCGCGACATCCAAATCAATCAAGCCGTCGTAAACGTTGTTGGTCCGGAACCAGGCATTAACGTACTGGCGCTCCGCTTCGTGGAGGGGAGTGTAATACGAATTTCCGCCAAACGGCGTGATGGTTGCCCCGTAGGCAAGCATGTTGCGAGCATGCGCTTTGTTGGCCCATTGGATATAGGCGGTAACCAGGTTCGTTGCCGTGGACATGTCGCTGCTTCCACCGATGTCATTGACGCCTATGAATACAATCACCCAACGCGCTCCGCTCTGATTAAGCACATCGCGATCAAACCGATTTAACCCCGCCGGGCCGAGTCCGCCGTAAACCCCGCCGCCGCCGATACCTTGATTAAGCACGCCCACTCCGGCGGTCGGCGCGTTAGTGGCAAGCCGACCCGCAAGATCGTCCGGCCAGCGGTCGTTGCCGTCGGTGTCCGATCCCCGTCCGTCCGTGATTGAGTCGCCTATGATGGCCAGGGCGTGGCTGGAACGGTCCGCCAGCACGTCAACACCGGTGATAATGTACCAATGCTGCGTCGTCGCAGCCGTTGGCATACTCGCCGCACTGACAACGTTGTTGGTTTGGATATAAGAAGTGGTCCGTGAGCCGGGATGTCCGTTGATGGTCGTGGCGGAGATATTTCCGAAGTAAATGCTGATGGCGAGATTGGTCAAGGCCGGCAGGTTGAAGTCGCATGGATCTGACCACACGACTACTCCGGGCGGAATAGTGATTGAAAGCGCGCCGCGGAAGGTCAACGCCGTGTCGGTGGCCGTGTTAATGACTCCATTCAGTGCACTACCGGTTCCGGACGCCAAAGCCACGTGAGCCGATTGAATTGTCACTGAATTGGTACCGTAGGCGTTGGAAAAGCGCACCCGCAGATGTTGTCCGCCAATGGTCACGTGGACAAACTGGCGGAGCGTGCTGTTGGCTAAGAGCGCGGGCGGAAGATTTCCCGGTTCGGTCAATTGCGGTCCGCAAGCCCAGGTTCCGACCCAGTGGCCATTCGCCGCAATAGTTTTTTGTTGTAAGCAGCAAAGGCCGGCGATTACCAGCAGACTGATTGGTCGCATCGTAGCTCGGAGCGCAATAAGTTTTTTCATAAAATGGGCAATATTCTTTTAACGAGAATAGGAACGATAAAATTGCAAGGGCAATTGGTTGGCCGTGGGATCGGTGAACTGCCAGGAACCGCCGGTATCCGCCGTGTTGGTGGAAATGTTCTGCCACGAGGCGGACGGTCCCAGAACCGTGGTCGCTTGAATGACGTTTGTGGAGTTGGGACTGCCGAGGAAAGACAATGTGGCACTGCCATCCGGATTAATGATGATTCCGGTGATGGTTGCAGGCAGAACGGGAAGCGACAAGCTGAACACCGTGCCCGCGGCGCTGAACCCGCCGGCAAAAGTGGTTCCATAAAGCGAGGTTCCCACCAGCACCAGGTCTCCATCCGGAATCGCGCCATCCGCATTGGTGCCGTTGCTGGAATTGACGGCGCTAAAATTATACAGCGTTTGAAATTGACTGCCGTTGGTGCTGACGGAAAAAACGGTGCCACTGGCGCCGGAACCGCCTGCCGGCGCCGTTCCATAAAGCGTGCTGCCGACAAGGAGCAGGTTGGCAACCGGTTTCGCTCCATCGGTATTGGTTCTGGTAACCGCATCAACTGACATGAAATGATGCAGCACAGTGAAGTTGCCGCCATTGGTAGCGATGGAAAAAATCACACCGTCTTCCCCCAAACCGCCGGCCATGGTTGTTCCGTAAAGCACGCCATTCGATAAAATAAGACCACCGTAAGGAATGGCGCCATCGGTGTTGGTACCCGTGACCGGATCCGTCGCCGTGAAACTATACAGTGTGGTGAAATTGTTCCCGTTGGTGCCGACGGAGAACACCGTGCCGTTGCCGCCGGCCCCGCCCGCCGAAGTCATTCCGTAAAGTGTGCCGCCGGAAAGTGCCAACGCCCCCAGCGGGGTGGCGCCATCGGTGTTGGTGCCGGTATTGGAATCCAATACGTTGAAGGTATGGAGCACAGAACTCGCGGCGCCGTTGGTGGCGACTGAGAAAATCACGCCGTTGGCGAAAAACCCGCCGGCGCTCGCCGTCCCAAAAAGAACACTTCCGGACGGCGACAAGGTCACGGCTGCATCGGGGCTGGCCCCGGCCGCATTGGTGGCGGTATCCGCGTTAACCACGGCAAAATCGCGGATTCGTGAAACAACGCCGTTGGTTTGGGCCACAAATACCGCGCCCACACTGCTGGCCCCGCCGCCAAAAGCTGTCCCGAATAAATTGTTCCCGGAAACCACCAGGTCCCCCTGCGGGTTGGCCACATCCGGCGCGTTGGCTAAAGAACGAAACGCGTTGAAGCTGCTCGCGTCGGGAGCTATGTAAAATACCGTTCCCGCTCCCTTCGATCCACCGTTGATAGTGCTTCCGCACAGGACACCGCCGGACAGCACCAGGCCCGCTGCCGGATACACTCCGTCCTGGTTGGTTCCGTTGTTGAGGGCGGAAAAAGAATGCAAAACGCTCTCCCCGGCAAAGCCCCGCATCGTGGCGAAGACATAAAGGAGAAAAAGGCAGGAAAGGCGGTAATAGGGATTCATAAATTGCTTTCTTAAATCATAACGCAACTGCTTCATTTTTGTCTTTTGAATCACTCCTTTTTTGAAATTAGTTCAACGAAGATGAGACATTAGCTGTTGCTGTTTAATTCGTTACGATTACGGTACAACAAAGGCAAGATTTTACAACCCCAATTTGCGCAAAAAATTCACCAGCTTGCGGTGTTGCCGGGCGATGCACTTTAAGTGGACGACAACCAGAAAGCCGCTCGTCGTCCAAGCCGTGCGCAGACCCTCATGGCCCGATTTGGATGCGATAAAAGCGTGTGGGATACAGGTTGAAATTGGTGTCCACCAGGCTTACGGGCAGTGCTGGCGAGTTGCTGGTCAACAATGCCTGCCAGTCCACCAGGTTGGTCGAGGCCCACAGGGTATAGTCCGGCCCGACCGTACCGGTGGCTGTCAAACTCGCCTGTCACCATTTTTCGGACAACAGACGGTGGTCATTCCTGGATTCGTTCCAGTTTATGCCAGGATTCCGTTATCATGGACGATTATGGATTGATCCTTTCGTTTCCGAGCGCAGACAAAGGCTGGCTCATGCTCATACCGGATCACGGAATGAATTCATCTCCGGGAGATTTGTATCGGACGGACGATGGCGGCGATGATTGGCAACTGGTCAACAGCACCGATAAAAATCCTCACACAGAAGAAAACTATGAGCAGGCGTCGGAGCCGGATTTTGAGAATCCGCATCCTTATCTTGTTTGCGATGGTTCAATCGCATTTCAAAATGCCTCAAATGGCTGGCTGTTTGGCTCGCTGGCCAGCACCACGCCGGCTTTTCTTTTTGAAACGAGAGACGCCGGTCAGACCTGGCAGGTGGAAAAATTTCCTTTGCCGCCGTCGCTTCACAACGGCCGGATTGAACCTTGGGAACTGCCGCACTTTTTCGGCAATGACGGAATTGTCGGAACGCACTTTGTTTCGACCAACAATGACTCCACCAATTTTTGCACGGTGATTTACAACACGCACGACGGCGGAAAAACCTGGCAGGCGGCCACGCCGGTCAAATTCGGCGGCGTATGGAATTTCATTTCAGCCAAAATAGGCTGGATGTGGAGTCCTGAACCGCACAACACAACTTCAACTGCGCCGGTCAAAGGAATTTTGTATCGCACCGACGACGGCGGCGGGTTGTGGAAACCCATGCAAGCGGATAACGGTTTGAAGAAATATCTGACCCATGGTGAAGATATTGTGCAGCTCGATTTTGTTGACGAAGATTGCGGCTGGGCCATTGCGCGGGACTGGCGCAACGTGACGCAGCTTCTACACACCACCGACAGCGGCCAAACGTGGAATGCCGTTCAAACGAAGATGCAAAAATAAAATTTCCTTGAAATCCAAACTCATCCTCTGCCTCGCACTCGCTTTGAGCGGTGTATTGACTTCAATTTCTTCAACCGCACAAGATACTGCGGCGCTCTTTCCAATCATCGAAAACGGAAAGCCAGCCTTCATTGATCAAGCCGGTGCCATCATCATCCAGCCCAATGCCGATTGGTTGCCGACAGGAATTGAAGGAAAACATTTTGTCGAGGGATTGGAACCCGTGCAAATCCGATGGAAGCCGGGAATGGTTGACGGCTCGAAATGGGGATTTTTGAATACGAACGGAACATTTGAAATTGAACCGCAGTTCACGTTGGCATTGCCATTCTCCGAAGGATTGGCCCCGGTTCGCGACGTGTATAACAGGTATGGATATAAGTATGGATACATTGACCACGCGGGCAAATATGTCATTGCACCTCAATTTGAAGAGGCGTTTGCCTTTTCAGAAGGATTGGCTCAAGTGGGCGACACAAATCACTTGATGGGTTTTATTGATCGCAGCGGCAAATGGGTCGTCACACCGCGATACCGCGCATTTTCTCGGCACTCCAATTTTTCAGAAGGTCTGGCTTGCGTTGAAACGAACGATGTTGCAACCAATGCTTCGGTTGAAAACAGCAATGCCAACCTGCAATTCAAATGGGGATAACCCATAAACTTTCATCGCCAGTGTGCCGCCGTCGGAATGTCTCAGCCAGCGGGATTCGGTGTCCGCCTATGTGCGAATCGTAAACATCAGTTCATATTCCCGTTCGGGAATATGAACTCCATATTTTGTCTTTCAAACAGTGTTTGTTCCCGTTCGGGAATAATTCCTTGATTTAGCCGATGTTTGACTGTAATGTTACCGCACGGTAACATTGAATTTAAGCTATGAAATACACTCCTGAAAAAATCGGCGAATTGGTCAGAAGCACCCGCAAGAGCATGGGTGTGACCCAAAAGAATTTGGCCATGACATCCGGCACTGGCTTGCGCTTCATCATTGATCTGGAAAAAGGGAAACCCACTTGTCAACTTGGCAAAGTGCTTACCGTGCTGCATACGCTGGGCATCAAAATCGAAGCGATTCCGCCCGTTGGGAGCGGCAAGAAAGAAATTTAGAATATGCCACGGACGTTAGACGTATATTTGCGCCGGCACTTGGTAGGCCAGCTCATTCAGGATGAGAATGGGCAGATGGCATATTATTATGCCGAAAGCTGGCTGAACCATGCAGGCGCAATTCCGCTGTCACATTCGCTGCCGCTGAAAAAAGGACGGTTTAATCGCAACGAGTGCCGGGGATTTTTTGCCGGTGTCCTGCCGGATGAAAGCAAACGCGAGATTATCGCAAAGAATCTCGGAATCAGTGCCAGAAACGATTTCGCCATGCTGGAGCAAATCGGGGGCGAATGCGCCGGAGCCGTGACATTTATACCAACGGGTGAAAGTCTGCCGGAGCGCAATTATAGCTATCGCCCGTTGACCGGCGGGAAATTGGCGGAAATTCTCAGGCTGTTGCCGCGCCGTCCGCTGATGGCAGGTGAGGACGGCATTCGACTTTCGTTGGCTGGTGCGCAGGACAAAATTGCTGTGCATATCGCCGGCGATCAAATTTCCATCCCCCTTGGCGGAGCACCCAGCACGCATATTCTAAAACCGGCCATTGAGCGTTTTGAAGGGATTGTGTTTAACGAAGCGTTTTGCATGAAACTGGCTGATGTGATTGGTCTGCACACGGCCAAAGCAGAAGTGGGCAAGGTGGAGGACATTGATTATCTCCTCATTCAGCGTTACGACCGCATCGCGTTGCGGGATGCTACCGACGGTCCAGAATATTTGGAACGGGAACATCAGGAGGATTTTT
>JBEKJN010000019.1:0-20344 GCA_050011235.1 Verrucomicrobiota bacterium
GCAGACGATAGAACCGCTGCGGGTCCGGCCCGATGGAATCGGCAGCGGACATGACGGCATTGGTCGCGGTGATGGCGCTCCCCAAACTGCTCCAGTTGCCTTGAGCCAGATTCGTGCGGTATTGCAGTTGATAGACCGCATTGACCATCGCGCTCCAGGTGAACGTCACCGTGCCGCCCATTCCGGTCACCGATTGGAACACCGGCGCCGGCACGGTGATGGGGATGGTGTAATCGGCCACCACGGGCAGGTGATCGCTCGCGTTGGTAAGGTCCAGATAAAGCTGTGCTGCGCTGATGGGCGCGCCCGATTCAAGATCGCTGTTCAGCGCGGTATTGGTACCGGAATTTACACTACCCTTGTAAGGCGTCGTGCCGTTGTTGCCGAACACATGATACGTTCCGGGAACCAGCGCCAACCCGCCCGCAACGCCGAAATAAACATTGGTCGTCATCAACTGCAAATCATCCCGGTAACGCAGTTCCATCGCCGAGTCCGTTTCCATGGCCAGGATGTTTGTAGCGGTGGTGCTGGTGCCCCAGTCGATGTTCGTCGCGTCGGTCACGTTCAGCGGGTCAATCCCCTGTCCCTGATGAATGCCGTTCGGGGCGGTGTTGGACAGAATCGTTTGATACGATGCCTCGCCGCTGGTGGTGATGTTGTAATCGCCCACGTAAAGCACGCGGGCGTTCGCGGGCAGGTCAATCGCCTCGTTCGTGCGGATGATTTGGGCCTCGCCGTTGCGGGCGGTCAAATCGCCGGAACTCGTGCCGGATTTATAATGGCTCACATAAATATAAAATTCGTTCGTTGCCGTTGGCGTCATCCCGGCCGGCGCAAGCTCGTAGCGCATCACCTCGCGATATTCGCCGCTGCTGGAGCCCAGCTTGCTCGTGCCGCCCGTCGGATCCACCGGGACGGAGGCCAGCAACTGCAAGGTTTTGGTGTTGTAAACCAGCGCGTTCGGGCCGTTCCCATCGGCGACGTCGCCGCCGCTTTCCGTGGCCTGATAAGAACTCATCGCATACATGCCGGGCGCGTTATAAAACGAGTTCAAGCCGTTCACGATGGGGGCGACGGTAATCGTGTTGCCGGTCGTCTCCTGCAAGGCGAGCACGTCGAGCGGCTGGGCCGGGTCGCTGCCCAGAATCTCTTCCCCAATCCCCTCGAGCACCCCGCCGGCCTGCACATTAGTGGTGTTGGCGGGCGGGGCAATCAAACCCGGGAGCGGCGTGGTTGCGTCATTGATATCGTCCTCAATGTTGTAGGTGACGACGCGCAGGGTCCGGGTTTGGGCCGCAGCGACCGGTGAAATGTCGAAGACCACGCCGAAGGCGATGCAGCCCAGAACAAAATGGATTGTGACTGTTTTTATTGGACTGCTTCTGGTTGGTTGCCGGTCGTCTGCATGATACCGCCAGCCCGTCCCGAGTCAAGGAGATACCCGCGCATAGCAGCGTGGCCGCCACGCGGCTTTACGCCGTGTTCATCCGTGGCTAATGAAATTTTCTTGAACGGCGGCAAATCCCCCGTCAACATCCTGCGCCTTTCCACCACAAAAAATGAGCGCGAAACAGTTCATCCATCTGGCCCTGGCTGTTATCGGCCTCACCGCATTCGTCGGATGCAAAACGAACTGTCCATCCACATCATCGCAACCCGCCGCCACCGGCAAGAAGTTCACCTACGTAATCGTGCATGGCGCGTGGGGCGGCGGTTGGGATTGGAAACACGTGGCGCAATTGCTCACCGCCGACGGCAACACAATCTATCGCCCGACGCTCACCGGCTTGGGTGAACATTCCAACCTCAGCAGCACGAACATTGACCTCGACACGCACATTCAGGACATCGTCAACGTCATTCTCTGGGAAAATTTGCACGACATTGTGCTCGTCGGCCACAGCTACGGCGGCATGGTCATCACCGGCGTGGCCGACCGCGTGCCCGACCGCATTAAACACGTCATTTACCTCGACGCCTTGCTGCCCGAAAACGGCGAAAACGTGAACAGCATCATTCCGCCGCGTCTGAAAAAGCCCGTCAAAGACGGCTTCGTGCTTACGCCATGGGTTACGAACAGCCCGCCGCTGCCGCATGACGTTCTTCAATCGGCCAAAACCTTCAGCGAACCCGTCACCCTGACCAATCAGACCGTCGCCCAAAAATTGCCCACCACCTACATCCTCACCGTGGACAAAGGCAAATCGCCGGAGCAGGACGACTTCTGTCGTTTTTACCAGCGCGCCAGGGCGCACGGCTGGACCACGCTCATCATGGAAGGCGACCACAACGTCCAGCGCTCGCATCCGAACGAACTCGTGAAGCTGCTCGAACAAGCGCCATAGGGACCGGGGTGACGGGTGGCAGGTGGCAGGTGACAAGGGCCGCGTAAAAAGGCTGTGCCGCACGCGTTGGGGAAACATCGAACGCCGAACATCCAATTTCCAGACCCCAGACCCGAGACCCGAAACGCTTGCGTTTCCGCTTGATCTGGATCGCTGATCTGATCAATTGATCCCGGCGTGCCGAAGAAAACGCCAGCCCCGTGACACAAAAGTCCTGGAACAGGATTCTGAACTCCGCACTCCGAATTCCATACTCCGCACTTCACGACCCCTTTACCGCCGTCCGGCGCCCAAACCGGTCGCGCGGGCCAAAACGTTTCGACAGGATTTACAAGATTCACAGGATACGTTTCATCCTGTTCATCCTGTCAGAAAGCAAAAACCGGTGGGGCGAGACTCCGTCGAGCCCATTATTCAAAAATAATTTTCCGCGCCGCCTTGACCAGCGCTTCCACTTCCGGTGGCGTGCCAACCGTGATCCGCAGGTGATTTTTCACCTCCGTAAAACCGAACCAGCGGACGAGGATTTTCTGCCCGCGCAATTTGCGCTGCCATTCGTGCGCGGCGAAGCGTGGTGGGCGCGCGAGGATGAAATTCGTCCGGCTCGGAAAAACGCGGAAACCGAGCTTCGTCAATTCACGGCCGAGCCATTCGCGCGTGGCGATGATCTTTTTAAAATTCGCGCGGTAATGCTTCAAATCGCCCAGCGCTACTTCCGCCGCGATCTGGCCGAGGCCGTTGACGTTGTAGCTGTCGCGGATTTTGTGCAGCGCGGCGATGAGGTCGTGATGCCCCACAAAATAGCCGACGCGCTGAAAACACAGCGAATACGCCTTGGAAAACGTCCGCGCCACGATGACGTGCGGATATTTCAACGCCAGCTTCAGCGCGTTTTCCTCCGCGAAGTCCACATAAGCCTCGTCGAGAATGACAACGCCATTCTGCGCGCGACAAATTTTTTCCAATTCCGAGGTTTTGTAACCGCGCCCGCTCGGCGCGTTTGGGGTCGTCACATACGTCAGCGCGGTGTCGAATTTCCAGACGCCGTCGCGTTTCAACTCGGCCATGCTTGGCAGACTAAAATCCGGTTTGAGCGGCACGGGATTTTTTCGCGCGCCATGAATGTCCGCCAGCACCGGATAAAGCGAATAACTCGGCGTGAAATATTGGACAACTGTGGTAGGGTCATCGCGCTGCGATGACCGGACGGCGCGGCGCGCCGTCCCTACCGGTTCCACAAACGCCCTCGTGGCCAGTGCCAGCAATTCGTCCGAGCCATTGCCGACGATGAGATTGTCCACGTGGCAACCGTGCAGCTTCGCCAGTTTTTCGCGCAACGGCTGCGCCGTCGGGTTCGGATACAACCGCAACCGCCCGTCCACCGCCGCCTTGACCGCTGCCAGCACGTGCGGCGACGGCGGGTACGGATTCTCGTTCGTGTTGAGCTTGATCAACCCCTTGATCTTCGGCTGCTCGCCATAGACGTAAGGGTGCAACTCGCGCACCAGCGGGCGGATCAAATTTTTCAAGCTGGCCTTGTTCATTTCAAATTAACAACGCACTCGACGGCGAAGGACAATAAATTAGCATATCCACAGAATAACCACATTCGCCGGAATGAAAAAGATTTTCAGCGCAGACAATCGCTCACAACTTTACCCCCGGTTGCTGGAAAACGGCAGTTGACAATGGTAACATAAATGCTACTATATGAACGGCTCTTTTGAGATTCGGGAATACACCGAAGGCGGACATTCGCCGTTTGGTGAATGGTTCAATGAATTGGACGCGGTGACGGCGGCGCGGGTGGACAGATACATCCGGCGGCTTGAAGCGGGCAATTTCGGCGCGGCCAAGCCACTGCGCGACGGCGTGTTTGAACTGCGGCTGGATTTTGGGCCGGGCTACCGGGTGTATTACGGACGCGAAGGCCGTACGATCATCATCCTGCTCGGCGGCGGCAGCAAACGCCGGCAGGACGCCGACATCGCTGCGGCGGTGGAGCGCTGGAAACGATACAAACAAACAAGAACCTGATATGGCACTGACACGAGATTACAAGGAAACCGTCGTGGCGCGCATCAAATGCGACCGCAAATTTGCGCGGGCGCTTTATGCCGAAGCCGTGAGCGCGTTGCTGGAAGGCGAAACCGCCGAAGGACTTTCCATGCTGCGCGATCTGGTTCACGCCGAAATCACGTTCAAGGAACTGGCGCGGCAGACCGGCTTGGGCGAAAAGACGCTGCACCGGATGCTGAACCGCAACGGCAATCCCACGGCGCGCAATTTGGGCATGATTGTGCGGCGCATCGCCGAAGACTTGCGCATCAAACCGCGCGTGGAAGTGGCGTTGGGGCATTAAAGCCGCAACCGCTCAAGCGGGGAAATGAAATTCAGTTACTGAAAATCGTATTTGAATTCAGCCTGCAAATCACTTTGAAGCATGAAATAAAACCGGCCTAAAATTGGCAGGCTTTCAAACAACCCGTCTGGACCACCATCACCACCACCAATTATTTCTCTGTGGATTCCGTTTAACTTGAGAAACGGTCTTTCAACAACCAGATCATGTTGTCCTTCGCTTGTGTCAATGAAGGCAATTTTAGGAATTTTGTGATCTTCATTTTTGACGATGTATGTTTTTAGATAGGGGCTGTTGGCGAATCCTTTGGCACTTGCCCATTCAGTCAAATTCGCGGCGTAAATGATTGCGACCGGCTGGTGCAGATAAAATGAATTTTTGAGCGGAATTTGGTTTCGCTCAACAAACATTTGATACTCATCCAGCGAATCAACAAGAATTTTCCGAATGTTGTGCCGAAGCGCTTCGACATCGTAACCTGACCAAATCATGTCTGGAACAGAAGTCCTCGGCTTGTAAGGCCGCTCAATCCATTCTTGATTGGCGCTCAATAAAAAATCGACAGCCTCTATCAGAGATTGTGGCGATGCTTCATGGAAACAAACCTGAACAGGCCGCAAATTGTCCCCTGACTTTATCAAATCAAAAACCTCATTTTTAGTTGGCTGATGTCGTGGGTGTAATTCTGGAGGCAGCACAGCAAGCATATCTGCGGGTATCGTATTAATCGGAAACGCGTTTGTTATATTCTTGAACGAGCTCAACCCACTGACGAAAGTAATGCGTCTCACCTGACACCAAATGAACTTTGGGATCAAATTTGATGACAAAACTTTGTTGCTCCGGCTTCAGTTCCGGTAAAATTCCACGCTGTAGATGGCGAAAGTATGCCCTTTTGTTTCCAACATCCACGCACACCAACAGAAACGGCAAACTAATTTTCTCGCTGTAAGCAACCAGTTCAAGCGGGCATTGATAAGACGTCTCTCCATCAGGGATTTTTCGAACTTGAACCTCAATTTTCCCAATCGGGCGCTTTTCTTCATCGAGAAGATCCAAATGACCATCGGTATTTGGAATTTTGTCCAAACGATTAAGATGTGGAATTACGATTTTGTGGTTGAGTAATTGGTCAAAAGTGCTAATTGCATCAATTTCTTCGGCGTAATTGTTGGGATATGGAGCGGGCTTCATTTTATCACTAAAACAAAATGGATTCCTCGTTTCATTTCACCCGCACCTCCGCGCTTTTCCCGTGCGCGCCCAGACCTTCGAGTTCCGCGAATTTTTTCACTGCCGGCAATGCTTTCTTAAGTGAGGTGCGGGTGTATTCCACCACGCTCGTGCGGCGTTGGAACTGGTCCACGGTCAGGCCAGCGAATGACGCGCCGGCGCCGCCGGTCGGCAGCGTGTGGCTCGGCCCGGCCACGTAATCGCCCAGCACCGTCGGTGACCACGGGCCGATAAAAATCGCACCAGCGGTCAAAATACCCTCGGAAACCTTGCGCGGGTTGTGCGTCATCACCTCGCAATGCTCCGGCGCGAGCCGGTTCGCCAGCGCCACGCCGTCTTCGAGCGTCTTTACCTGAATCAACCAGCCATTATTCTCCAAGGCGCGTTGAATAAATTCGCGCCGCGCAAGCTTGGGCAACTGCTTCGCGATTTCTTTTTCAACGGCCTTCAAAATCTTGTCCGAGGTTGTCACGAGCCAGACGCGCTCGTGGCCGGAGCCGTGCTCGGCCTGCGCGAGCATGTCGGCGGCGGCGAACTTCGGGTCCGCCGTGTCGTCTGCCAGCACGAGCAGTTCGCTCGGTCCGGGCAACAGATCAATCGCGACGTGGCCGACGAGCAACCGCTTGGCGGTGACAACGTAGGCGTTGCCGGGGCCGAAAATCTTTTGCACGCGGCGAATCGTCTTCGTGCCGTAAGCCATCGCCGCAATCGCCTGTGCCCCGCCGACGCGGTAAATCTCCGTCGCGCCCGCCGCGCGCGTGGTGAACAGCAATGCCGGGTTGATTCCGCCATCCCGGCCGCACGGCGTGCAGGCGACAATTTCCAGGCAGCCCGCCGCCTTTGCCAGCGTGATGGTCATCAATGCGGTGGAAGCCAGCGGCGCCTTGCCGCCGGGAATGTAAACACCCACGCGCTGGAATGGGTCAAATTTTTCGCCGACTGTCGCGCCGTGCGAATTCTTCATCCGCCAGTTTTTCCGCAATGATTTCTTGGCAAACGCGGCGATGTTTTTCTCCGCCTCGGCCACGGCCCTGCGCAGCGGTTCATCGGCGGCCAGCGAAGCGTTGAATAATTCCGCCTGCGTGATGGTCAGCCGGTCGGCGGTGAGTTTCGCGCCGTCGAAGCGTTCTGTGAATTCCAGCAGCGCGGCGTCGCCGCGGGCGTGGACGCCGTCGAGGATGGCGCGGGTGCGTTTCTCGATTTCTGGATTAAACAGGCTGGACGCAGCGGTTGCTTCACGAAGTTTCCGGGCAAACTTCGCGTCACTGTGGCGGATGACTTTCATGCTGCAGGCTAGAAAATTTTGGCGCCAAAGTCAAAATTCGCGGATGCACTTTTCAGGGAACTGTGCTTACTTGTGTGCGTCTGTGGCTGACAAACGCAATCCCATCATCGTCGCGCTGGACGTGCCGGCGGCTGAAACCGCGCTGAAACTCGTGGAGCAACTGGCCCCGGTTTCGGGCGGCTTCAAGGTCGGCAGCGAGCTTTTCACCGTCGCCGGGCCGGATATCGTTCGCCGGATTCGCGAGCGGGGCGCGATGGTGTTTCTGGATTTGAAATTTCACGACATCCCCAACACTGTCGCCAAGTCCGTCACGGCGGCGGTGCAACTGGACGTGCAGATGCTCACCGTGCACACGAGCGGCGGCCTGGAAATGCTCAAGGCCGCCGAACAGGCCGCGCAGGAAGCCGCGTGGCGGCTCGGCCACAGCCCACCGCTCGTTCTGGGGGTGACGGTGCTGACGAGCCTCGATGCCGGAGCGTTGAAGGAAATCGGCCTCGATGCGAACGTGGATTATCAGGTGCGCCGCCTGGCGGCCGTGGCCACCAAGGCGGGATTGCGCGGGCTGGTTTGTTCGCCGCAGGAGGTCGCAAAACTCCGGCAAACCCTCCCCCCCAACATGCAACTGGTCACACCCGGTGTCCGCACCGGCGCGGAAAAGGCCGACGACCAGAAACGCACATTGACTCCGCGCGAGGCATTACAGGCGGGCGCGAACTGGCTGGTGATTGGCCGTCCGATTTACGCGGCGGAAAATCCGCGCGCGGCGACGGAGAAAATTCTGGAATCACTCAAATGAATTTATGAGCGCAAGAACTGTCACCGTCGTTGCCACGTTTCAGGCAAAACCGGGAAAAGAAAATGAATTACGCGCTGCGCTCACGGGTTTGGTCGCGCCGACGCGCAAGGAAGCGGGCTGCTTGAATTACAACCTGCACGTCTCACCCGAAGATCCGGCGAAGTTTCTTTTCCATGAAAACTGGGCAAGCCAGGCGCATCTGGACGCTCACTTTCAAAGCCCGCACGTCCAGAAACTGCTCCCGCGTGTGGGTGAATTGTGCGTGACGTCCCCCGAAATCAAAATCTGGGAGAAAATCAGTTAATGATTTCGTGAATCAACGGAGCCGGCCTCCACGGCTTCAAGGAAATTTCAAAAGCGGCCTTCAGCCGGGCGATGGCTGCTTTGGCGTGATTTGAATCAGCGGCGTGAACGCGGCAAAGTATCCCCGCTTTTTCCACCCGCTCACCGGGCTTGGCAATTTGGTCAATGCCCACGTCATAGTTGATGACCGACTCTTTCGTCAACCGGCCACCGCCCAAATCGCGGATGACTTCGCCGATGAGCCGCGCGTCGCATCTGGAAACGTAGCCGGATTTTTCCGCTTTTAACTCAACGACGACCGGGGCAGTAGAGTCGAGCGCAAGTTTTTGGTTGAACGCATTCAAACCTGCGCCTTGAGCGGCGAGCATTTCATCCCATTTTTTCCGCGGTGCGCCGGAGTCCAGACAGTCTCCAGCTTGTTTGCGCGCGGCGGCAAGTGATTTCGATTTGCGGGTTTGAACGAGCAAATGCGCAGCGCAATCAATGACGAGTGAGCGGAGGTCGTTACAGCGTAGGACAGGCATCCTGCCTGTCTCCATATTTTCTGGCTTTGTGAAATCAGAGACAGGCGAGACGCCTGTCCTACAATCAAGCAGAGCCACACTTTCCTTTACCTCCAGCCAGTTGCCGGCGGCGCGGCCCAGCGGTGTGTTCATGTCCGTCAAAATCGCGCGGGTATTGACGCCGCACTCGTTGCCGAGCGCAACCATGGCCTCGGCGAGTTTGCGGGCGTCGGCCTTGGTTTGCATGAACGCGGCGCAACCGAATTTCACGTCGAGCACCAGCGCGTCGAGGCTTTCGGCGAGCTTTTTGGAAAGGATGGACGCCGTGATGAGCGGGATGCTCGGCACGGTGCCGGAGGCGTCGCGGAGCGCATAGATTTTTTTGTCCGCCGGAACCATGCGGTCGGTCTGGCCGCAGATGACGCAACCGATTTTCTGGACTTGCGCGATAATTTTTTCGGCGGGCAGCAGCGTCTGGAAGCCGGGGATGGAATCCAGTTTGTCGAGCGTGCCACCGGTGATGCCGAGGCCGCGACCGGAAATCATCGGCACGCGGAAGCCGAGACAGGCGAGCAACGGCGCCAGCGGGAGCGAGACCTTGTCGCCGATGCCGCCGGTGGAGTGCTTGTCCACCAGCGGTCGCTTGTCCTTCGGGAATTTCAGGACGTCGCCGGAATCGCGCATGGCGAGCGTGAGGGCGGTGGTTTCAGCGGTGTCGAGTCCGCGAAAGTAAATGGCCATGAGCATCGTGGCCATCTGGTAATCGGGGATTTTCCCGGCGGTGAATTCGCGGATGAAATATTGAATTTGCTCTGGCGCGAGGATTTTGCCTTCGCGCTTGTTTTCGATGAGCGGCAGAAAGTTCACGGTTTAACCCGTAAATTTTTTCGCCGCGATGCTGGCGTTGTGGCCGCCGAAACCGAAGGAGTTGTTGATGACGGCGTTCACCTTCAACTCCCGCGCGGTGTTCGGCACGTAATCCAGATCGCACTCGGGGTCGGGCACCTGGTAATTGATGGTCGGGGGGACGACGCCGTGCTTGATGGCCAGCGCGCAAACGCTCATTTCCACGGCGCCCGCCGCGCCGAGCATGTGGCCGGTCGCGCCTTTGGTGGAACTGACCGCAATATTTTTTGCGTACTGGCCGAAAACGGTTTTGATGGCCAGCGTTTCACAAGCGTCGCCTTGCGGCGTGGAAGTGCCGTGGGCATTAATGTAGGAAACGTCTTCGAGGTTCAAACCGCCGGTTTTCAGAGCCATTTTCATGCAGCGCGCCGCGCCTTCGCCGTCGGGCGAAGGCGCGGTCAAGTGGTAGGCGTCGGCGGTGTTGCCGTAACCGACAATCTCGCAATAAATTTTCGCGCCGCGTTTTTTGGCGTGTTCCAATTCTTCGAGCACGACGACGCCCGCGCCTTCGCCCATGACAAAGCCGTCGCGTTCCCTGTCAAACGGGCGCGAGGCGTGCTTTGGATCATCATTGCGCCGGCTCATGGCTTTCATGGCGCAGAAACCGCCGATGCCAATCGAAACCACCGCGGCTTCCGCGCCGCCGGCGAACATCACCTGCGCGTCGCCCATTTTGATGGTGCGCCAGGACTCGCCGATGGCGTGATTGGCCGTGGCGCAGGCGGAGCAAGTGGAGTAATTCGGGCCGCGCAGGTTTTTATACATGGAGAACAGCCCCGAAGCCATGTTGCTGATGAGCATCGGAATCATGAACGGCGAGAGCCGGTCCGGACCGCGGTCGAGCAGGACTTTGTGCTGTTTGATGGTGGTGGCCAGGCCGCCGATGCCGGAGCCGATGATGACACCGATTTCGTCGCAATTTTCCCGGACAAGCTCGAGACCGGAATCGAGCAACGCGTGATGCGCGGCGAAAACACCGAATTGGGAGAACCGATCGGTATGCCGGACTTCCTTCGGCGACGGAAAGGCGGGCGTGGGGTCAAAATTTTTCACCTCGCCGGCGATTTGCGTGTCAAACGGCGTTGCGTCGAACGCGCTGATGCGGTCAATGCCGCATTGCCCGGCGACGAGGTTGTTCCAGAGGACGTCGGGCTGGTGTCCGAGCGGCGTGACCACGCCAAGGCCGGTGATGACCACCCGGCGCTGTGTTGAATGGCTTCCCATAAAATCAAAAGGGGCAGATCAAGCTGAGTCCAGCCGAAACTGCCCCGAAGTTTTCACGTCGCAACTACTTCTGCTGCACGTCTTCGATGTATTTGATGACATCGCCGACGCTTTGAAGTTTCTCGGCCTGCTCGTCCGGCACTTCGATGCCGAATTCCTCCTCCAGCGCCATGACCAACTCGACCGTGTCGAGCGAGTCTGCGCCGAGGTCTTCAATAAACTTTGCCTCCAGCGTCACTTGATCCGCATTCACGCCGAGTTGTTCGACGATGATGTCCTTTACGCGTTGTTCAATAGATTTTTCAGCCATGGGTTGCTCCGGTTAAATTTTGAACTGTGTCTATGCCATGAAAACGGAAGGCGTCAAGCCCCGAATCACATTTTTTTCAAATTAATTGGTTCACCCGTTCACATTACCATCCCGCCGTCCACCGCCAAAACCTGCCCCGTGACGTAACGCGCCGCCGGGCTGGCGAAAAACAACACCGCTTCCGCCACGTCCTCCGGCTGGCCCAGACTGGCCAGCGGAATCTGTTTGGTGATGGCTTCCTTCTGCTCCGGCGACAATTTGTCCGTCATCGCCGTCTGAATGAAACCCGGCGCGATGGCGTTGACGGTGACGCCCCGGCTGGCGAACTCGCGGGCGCACGACTTGGTAAGACCGATGACCCCGGCCTTGCTGGCCGCGTAATTGCACTGGCCGGCATTGCCGATCAATCCGATGATGGAGGCGATGTTGACGATGCGGCCGGACCGCTGTTTCAGGAGCGCGCGGCTGAGTTCCCGGGTGAACAGGAACGTCCCCTTCAGGTTGATGTCCAGCACGGCGTCCCAATCCGACTCGCTCATGCGCATGAGCAGGCCGTCCTTGGTGATGCCGGCGTTGTTCACGAGAATGTCCACGCGACCCGGCTCCTTCAAAATCTGCCCGGCGGCGGCCTCGACGCTGGCGGCCTCCGCCACGTTGGCCGCAACGGCCCAGGCTTTGCGCCCAAGCTTTTGTACAAGCTCCACGGTCTGTTGCAGAAACTCCGGCTTCAAGTCCACGGCGACGATGTCCGCGCCGCTGGCGGCGAGTTTCAACGCGATGGCCTGACCGATGCCCCGGCCCGCGCCGGTCACCACGGCGATTTGATTCTCAAGTTGTTTCATGGCGGGCCATTGTTTAACCGCGAATCGGCACGAATGCACACAAAATATTTTCCGTAGGGGCCGAGGTAACGAGGCTCAAATGTCCAAGACCCAAAGTCAGAGCCTCCTTACGTCGGCGCCTACCCAATTAAAGCCTTTACTGTTGCTTCCAAACTCGCCACGTCGGCGACGTTGAGCAGCGCGTCCCGCTTTGCGGGATCAATGCGCTTCATGAAACCGCTCAACGCCGTGCCGGGACCGAGTTCAATAAATCGCGTGAAACCCCGCGCCAGCAAATAGCGCATGGATTTTTCCCAAAGCACCGGTGACGTGACCTGTTCGACCAGCCGCGAACTGATGCCCGTTGGCGTGCCTTGCGGCAACGCGGTGACATTGGAAATCACCGGCACGGCTGGCGATGAGATTGTTATTTTCGCCAACTCCGCCTGTAGCTTCGCCTGCGCGCTCGCCATGAGTGGCGAGTGGTATGCCCCGGCGACCGGCAGCGGAATCGCGCGCTTCGCGCCCTTCGCCTTGGCTAGTTCGACAGCCTTGGCGATTTTGTCCGTTTCGCCGGAAATGACGAGTTGGCCGGGACAATTCAGATTCGCCAGCACCACGCCCGCTTCGGCGCAAACCTCGCGAGCCGGCGCTTCGTCGAGGCCAATGACCGCCGCCATGCCGCCGTGCGTCACGTCGCACGCTTCTTGCATGAATTTTCCGCGCTGGCGCACAACGCGCAGGCCGTCCTCAAAACTCATCGCGCCCGCCGCCGCGAGCGCCGTGAATTCGCCGAGCGACAGACCGGCGGTGGCATCAAATTTGAGCGTCGGCACCTGTTCCTTGAGCAATTGAAACGCGACCCAGCTCACCAGAAAAATTCCCGGCTGGGCGTTTTCGGTTTTGGTCAACTCGGCGTCCGGGCCATTGAAACAAATTGCGGCGAGGTCGTAACCGAGCGCGGCGTTGGCGCGGTCGAACCAGACTTTGGCCGGCGGAAATTTTTCGGCGAGGTCCTTGCCCATGCCGACGGCCTGTGCGCCCTGCCCGGCAAACAACAATGCGGCTTTGCTCATGCGGCGGGAAACTAAACACGAATTTGCACAGAGGCGAAAGAAATTGTTTTAACTACAAAGGAACGATAGCAGAACACGATAAATTCATTCCGAATCTACGCACTGTCCACCTCTGCAACCGTGCGGAAACATGTGAATGGAAAATTTCCAGCCAGTTTCTCTTCCAGAATCCTTGTAACAAACTTTGGAATAATGCCACTGTGGAAACGCTATTTTCATCGCTTCAGCAATTGGCTCGACGCTGGATTCTTCGCGAATTCCGCAAATCTCCAGTCCGTACTCCGTGTGCAGCAAATCAACAGAACCGTAATCACTAAAAAGTGTGAAGCCCGCTTCCTCAAGGAGTTCGGTTGCTTTGCCGCGCTGCGCGAACAATTCAGAATGAAATGCGAAAGCTTGGCTGTTCGATTCTACATGGTCAAAAATTCGGACTTGCTTCCCTTTTCGTTGAAAATATTCCTTAAAACGTGGGAGTGCCCGTTGTTTTGCATTTTTTGAGAACTCCAATGGAATGCGATACCATCCAAAAAGTAAGAACACGCGCCGGCGTGACGGAAAGCCAACTACAATAATTTGACCATCTTCTTCGTAAACCGGGAAAATATATTCATAGTTGCCTTCGCGGTAGAGCAAACAGCCGGGCTTTTCTATTTTCACCTCATAGTTTTTGCGAGAAAAGAAGTTCATACTTTGGCTCTAATTCGCGTCTTTCGATCGAAACTCAATTTCACTTCCTTTGGTATGTTCCCATCAACTGGCCTTCGGCGAGGACGTGGCCTTCCATCGCCTTGAGCAAATCCTTTTTCGTCACACCGGGTTTGAGGTTGAGCAATGTGTCAAGCGCGTAAAGTTTGAAGAAATACCGATGCGGTTTGCCGGGCGGCGGACACGGCCCGCCATAGCCCAAACGCGGCCAACTGTTCAATCCCTGCTTCGCGCCGTTGGAAATGACCCGGGTTTTTGACACACCTTCCGGGAGTTCGGTCGTATTCGGCGGCAAATCATAAAGCACCCAATGCACCCAATGCACCCACGTGCCGACGGGCGCGTCGGGATCGTCGGTGATGAGCGCGAAACTTTTGGTGTTCGCGGGCGCGTTCGTCCATTGCAGCGGCGGCGAGATGTCGCGGCCCTGGCAGGTGTATTTTGCCGGAATGGGCTGGCCGTCGGCAAAGGCGGCGCTGGTGATTTGGATGCTCATGATTTTCGGGAGGGTGTTGTTGTCGGCGCAACTGGCGGTCATCAGGCAGCCGAACAGGGCTATGGCGAACCACAAATTCATTCGCGCGTTCATGACGCGATTTTACTCCGCCAGCCGCGGATGGAAACTGAAAATTCGCCCCCCCAATGCGAACGACCAGCCTTTGGCAGTCTCACAGCCATTGTTGGATTTCAATCCCGCACGGCGGGATTGTTCAGGAAGACATGCCAAAGCGTGAACCCCAGCCAATTTGTACTTGCCGCCCTGCGCAACTCGACGACAATGCGCGGCCATGTTCTCGCACATCGTTGTTTTCTGGACGGATCCGGCGCAGCCGGGCGCGGCGGACGAATTGATCGCGGGCGCGAACCGCCTTTTGAAAAATCTTCCCGGGGTCACGCAGTTTCACATCGGCAGGATGTCCCCCGGTCCGCGTCCGGTCGTGGAACAAAGTTATCAAGTCGCCATGAACATGGTTTTCCCCACCAAACGAGCCGAACAGGAATATCAGGTTCACCCGCAGCATCTCGAGTTCGTGGAAAAAGTCTTCAAGCGCACCTGCAAAAAAGTCGTGATTTACGATTTTGAGTAACGTAGGACAGGCGTCCCGCCTGTCTCCATCTCAGGAGAATTCAGAAACAGGCAGGATGCCTGTCCTACGTTATGCCCGCGGGTGAAATTTCCGGTGAATCTCGCGCAACCGGTTTCCCGTCACGTGCGTGTAAATCTCCGTGGTGCTGATGTTCGCGTGGCCGAGCAGTTCCTGAATCACGCGCAGGTCCGCGCCGTGCTCCAGCAGATGCGTGGCGAAACTGTGCCGCAGCATGTGCGGTGTGATGTTGCGCGCAACCCCGGTGCGGCGAACACAATTTTTGATTCGCAGCCAGAGTGTCACCGACGCGAACGGCGTGCCGCGTTTCGTCAGAAAAACGTTCGCCGGCGAACGCGGCGTGACGAGCTTGGAGCGTCCGGCTTCAATGTAACGATTCAACGCTGCGATCGCCTTGCGTCCGACCGGCACGACGCGTTCCTTGTTGCCCTTGCCGATGACGTTGATGAAGCCGGCTTCGAGATGAAGCTGCTCCAACCGCAGATTTTTCAATTCAGACAGCCGCAAGCCGGAAGCATAGGCGAGTTCGAGAATGGCCTGGTCGCACAAAGTTTCCGGCGTTTCCGGCGTTTCCGGCGTGAGCAGTCTCTCGATTTCCTGATTTGTCAGCGCCTTGGGCAGGCGTTTCCAGCGGCGCGGCAGCGACAAATTTTCCGCCACGTTCATCGGCAACAACTTTTCGTTTTCGGCGAAGCGGTAAAACGCCCGCAATGCGGCGATTTCAAGATAAACGCTTTCGCTGCTGAGGCGCTTGGTGGATTCTTTCAGCTCGTCCGCCAGCGGGCGTTCACGTTCATGCTGCAGGAACGCCATGAGATGCTTCAGCTCGACCGATTTCCAATCCTTCAGCCCTTGATGGCCAGCCCAAGCGGTGAATTTGCCGAGCAACGCGGCGTAAGTCCTTTGCGTATGCTCCGCCTGTCCGCGTTCGTGTCGCAGGTATTGCAGAAAGTCTTCGACCAGATTCAACATGGTAAACAATCCTGAAAAATCTTTTAGATTCCGTCCATAAATGAAAGATCCTGATTTGCGCCATACTTTTCATAACAATCCGGACAAAGCCAAAGATTCTCGTCACCAACATAACCAAATTCAATTCCCCCCTTTTTTATTCCGCGATTGCAAATCTCGCAATGTTCATGATCCCAACCGTTGGGAACAATTCCTAAAGATTTGCTTCCTTCAGGAATTGGATGCGTTGCTTTTCCCCAGCCGCGCACACCATTCTGAATAAAGGCCATTGCATCGCTCGGCTCAAATTTTGTCCGAATCCACTTTTTGTTTGCATCAAGAATCCGTTCAATCAAGTTGGAGTTCCAGTAGCCATCTATCCAAGGGATTACCATTCCCATTTCAACTTTGGGCGTGTGATTCCCAAATGACCCAACGAACACAGCAGTTTTAGTTTCTCGATTTAGTTCGGACAAATCGCCGATTATTGAAGGCGGCGGAATATAGAGCCAAGATCGTCCTTCTCGGACTCCGGATAAATGATTGAAAGTTCCCCAAAGCCGCAAATCTCCATGTCCATCAGGAACTGGCAGTATTTTTTTGATTTGAAAATGTGGCAGATCAACTAATCGCTTTGGCTTTTGTTTGTTCATTTATAAATTGTCAGCGCTTTTCACGGTTTCGTCGGTTTGACGGTGAATTCCACGAACCGGCTTTTGTGCAGCGCGAGTGTGACATTGATGGATTTGACACCCTCGAGCTCGCGCAACGCGAACGCATTGAAATTGCCGCCCCAACTCCATCTCCAACTTCGCACGATGCGACCCTGGTCATCGGTCGCCTTCACAACTGTCATCCGCAGGCCTTCCGGCACGGGGTCAAGTTGCACTTGAAATGCGCCTTGCTGCGCCGATTCCGGCGGCTGGTCCGTGAACTGTTTCACCGGGAAAATTTTCAAGTGAATCCCATTGAGTGTTGTTTCGGCAAAACCCGGGTTCTTGCGATTGCGGGGGTTGTTGCTCCAAAAATCCTGCATTTTGCCACTCTCCACCGGAATATCCTGCACCGTCCACAATTCATCGTCGTTGAATCCGGATGTGCGCGAAAACTCCACGCGCAGTTTCCACGCCGGTTCGTCCGGCCAAAGTCCCCATTGATAAAATGTCATCGGCTCGCCGTCCTGAAGCACTGTGTTGACCGAGCCGCTGACGCGATTGCCCGTCGCGTCGGAGGTTTCAATTTGCACCGGCTGCCAGTTCGTCGCCGCATGACCACTTTGTTGCACATCGAACGCAACCTGCACGCCTCTATTCATCGCGTCCGCCGCGGAATTGTTGCGCTGCCATGGAGTTTTCACGCCCAAAACCAGTTTGTTCAGTGTCACATCCAAATCGCCGTCCGATTGCGTGTTTGGAAGGGAATCGGGAAGCCACGTCGGAAACGGGCCGCGCGCCGGATTGGAAATGACGAACGCATCCCTGACCGTCTGCTGACCGCCCTGCGGGTTCCATTCCTGCAAACGGAGAATAATTTTTCCATCCCGCCGCGGAAAAGCGTCGAAACGGACACCGACAATTTCACGGCCTTGTTGCCGGTTGTTATTGGCATAGGTCATTCCGGAAAAGCCGACACACGCGCTGCCTGCCTTGTCATACGCGTAGAGCTGATAGTTTGGCCATTGGGCGCCCTTGTGCTCCTGCCGAATCCAAACGACAAGAAAATCATTTGTCCCTTGAAACGTGCCTCCGCGTTGGGAGGTGCCTGAAGGGGAGCCGGGAGCTTTATGCCGCTGGCCATAAGTCACTTTTAAAAGGGTCAGCCTCGTGCCGTCGCTCAACGCGACTGTTTGCGGCCTCAACATCCACCAACCCACCCCGGCCACGATTCCGGCGGCCAGTACCGAAACCACACTCCGCCACAGGATTTTTGTTTTCATAATGTCATCATTTTGCCCGCAAAACACCCATAAACAACGAGAGGCTTTGAATTGCGTCAATACTCCGGCCTGCGCGAAAGAATGACAGGCTTGTAGATATAAACAATCCTCCGACTGGTTTGTTACGAAAAATCTTCAGTCTCCGGCCGGTTTTATGCTGACTATAATTTCCCGCCCGTCAACCGCTCGTAGGCTTCAAGATATTTCGCTGTGGTTTTGACAACCACGTCGTCCGGCAATTTCGGACCAGGCGGGGTTTTGTCCCAATCGAGTGTTTCGAGGTAGTCACGAACGAATTGTTTGTCGAAGCTCGGCTGGCTTTTGCCGGGCGCGTATTGGTCGGCGGGCCAGAAACGCGAGGAATCCGGTGTCAACACCTCGTCAATCAGGATGAGCTTGCCGTTGACCAAACCGAACTCGAATTTCGTGTCGGCGATGATGATGCCCCGCTGGCGCGCGTAATCGCGGGCGAAATTGTAAATCCTCAAACTCGCCGCGCGCGCCTGTCCGGCCATGTCGTCACCGACGATTCGCTTCGCCCGTTCGAACGAAATGTTTTCGTCGTGGCCAGTCTCGGCTTTCGTGGCGGGCGTGAAAATCGGTTCGGGCAGTTCGCTGGATTCTTTCAAGCCGGGCGGCAACTTGATGCCACAAACAGTCCGCGATTTCTGGTATTCTTTCCAGCCCGAGCCCGCAAGATAGCCGCGCACGACACACTCGATGGCGAGTGGTTTCGCCTTTTTCACAATCATGCTGCGGCCTGCGAGTTTGTCGGCGAAGGGTTGGAGATTTTTTGGCAACGGCTCGTTCGCGCGGGAAATGAGATGGTTCGGCTGGAACGATTCCGTTTGTGCAAACCAGAAATAGGAAATCTGCGCCAGCACCTCGCCTTTGCGCGGGATGCCGTTGGGCATGATGATGTCGAAGGCGGAGAGGCGGTCGGTGGCGACGAACAGCAGGCGGTCGCCCAGATCAAAAACCTCGCGCACCTTGCCGCTTTTGAGTTTTTTGATGCCCGGTAAATCGAGTTGCAGAATCGGTTCGTTTGCCATGCGCGAATTATTAAAGTCCAAAGGCCGAAGTTCAAAGTCATTTGTGTTGGAGTTCAAGCTTTGGGTTGTCCTGGCAACGCAAGCTGAAGCTTGGACTCTAATCTCACGCCACCGCGCGCTGGATAAATTTGACCAGGAGCGGGATGCCCGCCTGGGATTGGTCATCAAGCCGGATGTCCACGGAATACAACCCCGCCTCGGCGAACTTCATTTGCTGGATGTTCACGACGAAATTGCGCGTGACGAAATGCGCGTCTTCCGGCAGCGCCACCGCCACAGGGATCTCGATGGGCGGCATGATGGAACGGCCGTCGGCGTTGATGAAATTCAGCGCGAGCTTGTGCTGGCCCTCATCGCTGGCGGTAAAGGTGACGCGCAACGCCACGGCGCATTGTGGATGGACGGCGGGGAGTTGCGGCGCGTAAATCGTGTCGAACGAGCCGAGCAGGTTGAGCTTGCCGTTGTCGTCGGTCGCGGCGTCGCACAGAACGGCCACTTGAATGTTCATGGGGAAATAAAGACACGAATTCTGCGAAATGGCACGAATATCTTTTATCTCAATTTTTTCGCTTGACATACATATTGACTCTATGTATCGTGCTCCTATGATTCGCAAAGAACTGGTGGCGGCGTCGGCGGAGCCGCTGATTTTGTCGCTGCTCGCGAAGGGCGAGAGTTACGGCTACGCCATCATTCAGGAAGTCAAAGCCCGCTCCGGCGGCAAACTGCAATGGACGGACGGGATGCTTTACCCGGTGCTGCACCGGATGGAACACCGGGGCTTGATCAAGTCGCGCTGGAGCGAAAGCGAGACCGGCCGGAAACGGAAATATTACTCGCTCAAAAAGGACGGCAAAACGGCGATGGCCAAGCACCACCAACAATGGTCGCTGGTTCATGGCGTTTTGGCCGGTTTGCGAAAGGAACAATATGTTTGACCCCGAACAAGCAATCAGCGAATGGCGGAAACAAATGCTGGCTGTCGGCATTAAAACGCCCGTGCCGCTTGAGGAATTGGAAATTCATTTGCGTGAAGAAATCGAGCGGCAGATGAAATTGGGAGCGAGCGCGCAGCAGGCTTTTGGAAACGCCGTGGAAAAAATCGGCCAAGCTCCCGAACTCAAAAGGGAATTCAAAAAGGTAAGCGCCCCGATGGAAATGCAGAAGATCATCAAACTGGCGGGAGTCATTTGTGTTGCCGTCGCATTATTTGGTCAGCTGTTCACTTGTCCTCCTTTTGTTTTCGGTTTTGTTTTCGCTCCTGGATCAAGATTAAGTTTTATGACGAGAATGCTCCCATTGGCCGTATGGGCCATAACTGTTGCAGCAACTGTTTTAAGCTGGAAATATAATCATAAACTTCTTCCGGTCATCCGCAATCAACTGCTTAGAAGAGTCGTTGGTATTGTGTGCTATGTGGGATGCCT
>JBEKJN010000020.1:0-19957 GCA_050011235.1 Verrucomicrobiota bacterium
GGGTGGTCCGGCACGGCGAACGGCAGCCGCGTGATGATGACATTGCTCAACGCCTCGCCCGGCACGTCCACGCCCTGCCAAAAGCTGTCCGTGCCGAACAGCACCGAGTCCACGTCGTCCCTGAATTTTTCCAGCATCGTCGAGCGCGGCGTGCCGGTGCCTTGCACGAAACAGGCGACGCCGAGCTTGTTGAAAAACGGTTCCATCCGCTCGCCCAGTTCCCGCATGAGCTTGTAGTTCGTGAACAGCACGAATGCCTTGCCGTGTGTCTGCTTCACGAAATGCGCGATCCAATGTTCGAGCGCGTCGGCATAACCGGCTTCGCGCGGGTCGGGCATTTTGCTGGCAACGAACAATTTCATCTGCCGCTCGTAATCAAACGGCGTGCCGACTTGAAGCTGCACTGCGCTTTCCGCCCCGACGCGTTTAACGAAGTAGGCGAGGGCGTCTTTGCGTAGGACAGGCGTCGCGCCTGTCTCCAATTTCCCGGTCATTTTCTTTTCAGATGGAGTCAGGCCAGAAGCCTGTCCTGCGATTGGACCGCCGACGCTGCTGCCGAAGCCTAGCCGGAATTTTCCCTTTTCCAATTTTGCTTTGACGGGGTTCTCTTGAACGTAAGCCGAAAATTGTTCCAACAGCGCGGCCTCCCGCACGAGGCAATCAAAAGATTCGTCCTGCCAGACCTTGCCTCCCCTGCCCAAAACCGCGTTGATTTTCTTTGCCGTAAACGATTTCCACGAATGCAGGATTTCCGAGAGTGTATTTTCTCCGAGCGGCCGGACCAAAACGTGAACGTGGTTGGGCATGACGACAAAATGACCCAACCAGTAACGCTGGCCGTCAAAAAAACGCAATGCCTCCTCGACGAAGGCTGAAATCTCCGGTTGCTGTAGCCAGCATTTGCCCAGGCCGCTGTCCAACCAGCGATGGAATCGTTCCGCAAACAATTCGGAGTATTCCACCTCCTGTTCTAAAGTGCGCGGTTCCGGATGCCGCCGCAGCCACTCCTGCAATTCTGCCTGCCACTGAACCTGTTTGTCCTTGGGAATGGAATCCTCCAGCCGGAACGTGACGAAATAGGTGCAACCGGCCTGAGCCCAGTGCGGCAAATGCCGTCCAGTCTTTGCAACTGGAGCATCGGGACCGAACGGCACAAAAGGCAGGGCGGGAACCGGCGCGGGCGCGGGCTTCCTGGGTCGTTGAACAGCCGTCGCGGCTGTCTCCATTTTTTCCTTTTTAGATGGAGACAGGCGCGACGCCTGTCCTACAGTCGCCAGCGTTGCGCTGGTCATGATGATGCTCGTATCGCTCTCGAACAGCCGCCGTCGCAGGAATTCCGCCACGTCAATTGGCGCGGCATTCAACGCGAGATTTTTGTGCGCCTTGCCGCTGCGCTCGACCCAGTAAACGTGCTCCGGCGCGCCTTGTTCAAGGAACGCCTTCACTTCGTCGCGCAATTCAGCCAGGCGGCGGTTGCACTCGACCAGTTCCTGTCCGATGTCCTTGTCCTCGCTCAGTTTGATCAGGTCGCTCACGGCTTCGCGCAATCGCTGAATGGGCAAGGTGACGTTGTCCTTGACCAGTTCGGCGCGGCGGATGCGGAGTTCCGTCCACTTTCTGCTGGTGGGGCGGGACTCCGTCGAGCCATAACTGCCGCCTTTGGCTGAAGCCGCCAATTCCTCGCAGGCTTCTTCAACGTTTTGAAAAAACTCATCGGCTTCTTTCAGCAAATCCGCCACCAGTTTCACCGCGGCGCCCTTGTGCAGCGTGCCGAGCAAACCTTTTTCCGTGCGCGGATTCCACAACCGGTTCAAGGCGTAACGCACCTGCCCGCTCGACACGCTCAAACCGATGTGCCGCGACGCCACCTGTTCCATCTGGTGCGCCTCGTCGAAAATCACGAAATCATTTTTAAATAAAATGCCGCCTTCGATTTCCTCATCTATGCCGCCGAGCAGCGTGAAAAACAGCGTGTGATTCAACACCAGCACGTCGGACGAAAGAATCTTGTTCCGCGCGCGCTGGAAAAAGCAGACGCCGTGGTCTTTGGCAAAATCGGACGGAAAACCGCAAACTTTGGGCGAGCACAGCCCGCGTTCCGAGCAGACCTGCGCCCAGACTTTCGGGTCCGGCTCGACGTCGAAGTCTGACAAACTGCCGTCCTTCGTCTCTTTCGACCACTCGTAAATGCGTTGAAGCTCCTCGGCTTCGGACGACGTGAACAAGTTGCCCGATTGCTGCATGGCCTTTTGGAGCCGGCGCGTACAGAGATAATTCGCCCGCCCTTTGAGCATGGCGAAATTGAATTTCACCGGCAGGATTTGCGCGAGCATGGGCAAATCCTTTTCCGTGAGCTGCTCCTGTAAATTGATGGTGTGGGTGGAGATGACGGCTTTTTTCTTCTGCGCCACCGCGAACAGAATTGCCGGAATCAAATAGGCAATGCTTTTGCCGACGCCTGTGCCGGCCTCGACCGCGAGGTGCTCCCGGTTTTGCAGCGCCCGTGCCACCGCCACGGCCATTTCCTGCTGCTGCGGGCGAAATTCAAAATTCTTCGCCTTCGACAAAATTCCCGTCGGCGAAAAAATCTGTTCGATCTGCGAAATGAGGTCAGCGCTGGCGGGTTGATGTTCGATGACGGAAATCATTTATTCAGCAAAAGCTACAAAGGTTCGGGGTTTCATCCAAACAAATCCAACCATTTTAAGGATTGACTCCTGGAATACCTGCATCACTGTGAATCAGTCACAGGCGTTCAACCCAAACCAATCAAATGTTATGAACGAAACCATTCCACCCATCCCCAGCACCGCGCCACAACCCAAGACCTCCGCTCTCGCCATTTGGAGCCTGGTGTTGGGCATACTTGGCTTTGTGCTTTTACTGGTCTGCCTCGGCCCGTTGTTTGCCATTCCGGGCGTCATTTGCGGCCACATGGCCTATTCGCGCATCAAACGTTCCAGTGGAGCGCTTGCCGGCCAAGGTATGGCACTGGCTGGATTGATCACCGGTTACGTTAGCATCGGCCTGTCGCTTTTTTTGGTGCCGATGATGATGGCCATTGCGATTCCAAATTTCGTGAAAGCCCGCGCAACCTCGCAAGCCAACGCCTGCATCAACAATCTGCGGCAAATTGATGCCGCCGCCAATGAGTTCGCCTTGGAGCATGGCAAAACAAATGGAGAAGCCATCAACTTTCCCGACGACCTGACACCTTACATCAAACTCAACAGTCAGGGAAAATTTCCGTCATGTCCGGCCGGCGGCATTTACTCCATCAAAAGGGTTGGCGAAACTCCGACTTGTTCGCTCGGCACAACCGTCACTCCAGCCCATGTTTTGCCGCAGTAGCTTCAACCCGAAAACAAATCCATTTGCGGCGGCGGGACGAGTTGTTTGAGCTTGTCGCGGTCCTGCTGGCGGCGCGCGGAGTGGCGCACCGTGCCTTCCGGCGTGAGCTCGGATTCTTCGAGGTTGCTGAGAATCACCTTTGCGCGCTCCAGCACTTCCTTCGGCACACCGGCCAGGCGCGCGACGTGGATGCCATAGCTCTTGTCCGTGCCGCCTTCGACGATTTTGCGCAGGAAGACAATCGAGTCGCGCCATTCGCGTACGGCCACGTTGAAGTTTTTCAAACGCGGCAGGCGCTGGGCGAGTTCGGTCAATTCGTGGTAATGCGTCGCGAACAGTGTCTTCGCGCCGACCTGGTTGTGCAGATGCTCGACGATGCTCCACGCGAGGCTCAGGCCGTCGAACGTGCTCGTGCCGCGGCCGATTTCGTCCAGCACGACGAGGCTGCGCGGCGTGGCGTTGTTCAGGATGTTCGCGGTCTCGGTCATTTCGACCATGAATGTGGATTGTCCGCGCGTGAGGTCATCGCTCGCGCCGATGCGCGTAAAAATCCGGTCCACCAGATCAATCCGTGCCTCCGCGGCCGGCACGAACGAGCCGGTGTGCGCCAGCAACACGATGAGCGCGACCTGCCGGATGTAAGTGCTCTTGCCCGCCATGTTCGGGCCGGTAATGAGCGCGATTTGGGGGAACGTAGGACGGGCGTCGCGCCTGTCTCCATCTGAAATTTCTCCGCCTTGAGGCGTTCCGATTTGAGGATTTGAGTCAGAGACAGGCTGGAAGCCTGTCCTACTTGCCAATCCCGTGTCATTCGGCACAAACCGCTCGTCCATCAAACTTTGCTCCAGCACCGGATGGCGCCCATCGCGAATCTGAATCACGCCTTCGTCGGCAACTTGCGGACGGCAATAGTTGTGCAGGCGCGCCGTCTCCGCGAAGGATGCGAGCACATCAAGTTGTGCGAGCGCAGCGGCGGTTTGTTGGGTTTTTGGCAATTGGCCGAGCACTTCCTCGCGCACGCGCTGGAAAAGTTCGTATTCGAGCTTCACGCTGCGTTCCTCCGCGCCGAGGATTTTGCCCTCCATCTCCTTCAACTCCGGCGTGATGTAACGCTCGCCGTTGGCGATGGTCTGCTTGCGGATGTAATGCGACGGGACCTTGTCGAGGTTCGCCTTGGTGACCTCGATGTAGTAGCCGAAGACGGAATTGAATCGCACCTTGAGCGACGGGATGCCGGTGCGCGCGATCTCGTCCGCCTGCAATTTGGCAATCCAATCCTTCCCGCCGCGCATGGCGTTGCGGAGTTCGTCGAGCGCGGTGTCGAAACCGTCGCGGATCATGCCGCCTTCCTTCACCGCGAGCGGCGGATCATCCACGATGGCACGGGAAATCAAATCCACGAGGTCAGGCGACTCGGTGAGCTGGGATTCAAGTTCGCAAAGTAGGGCAGGCGTCTCGCCTGTCTCCTTCGTTTCTGTCGCTTCTGTCAACTGTGGCAAATTTTCAGATGAAGTCAGATACAGGCTGGAAGCCTGTCCTACGGTTTGCAGAATCCCCTTCACCACCGGGATTTGCTCCAGTGCCATGCGCAACGCGACGAGGTCGCGCGCATTGCCGCTGCCGGAACTCAACCGGCCAATCGTGCGCTCCAAATCGCGTACCTGCGAAAGCTGCGCCCGAAAATTGTCCAGGCCGGCGGAATTTTCGATGAACGTCTGCACCGCTTCCTGCCGGCGGCGGATCGGCCCGACGGCGGCGAGCGGTTGCGAAAGCCAGTCGCGCAAGCGGCGCGCGCCCATCGGCGTGACCGTGCGATTGACCACGCCGTAAAGCGAGGCGTTGCGGGGGGCGTCGTGGCGCAGCGGCTCCAGAATTTCGAGATGGCGCAGTGTCGTGTAATCGAGCGCGAGAAAATCATTGCGGCGATAAAACGACAGCCGCGTGAGATGCTGCACATCACGACGCAAATGTTGCGTGAGATAATGCAACACCGCGCCCGCCGCGCCGATGGCGGCAGTGCGGTCTTTCAACCCGAACCCGTCGAGCGACGCGACCTTGAAATGATCGCGCACGGTGAACAGCGCCGTCTCCGGCGCGAATGTCCAATCGTCATAACCGTTCAGGATTTGAAACGAACCGCGCAGCAGATCGCGCAACGCTGCTGCTTCACCGGGGTAGATGATTTCCGCCGGACGCAACCGCTCCAATTCCGTCAACAGCGCGGAATCGTTCTCCAATTCCGTCGTCATGAAGTCGCCTGTGGTCAAATCCACGAGCGCCAGGCCGAAAGTTCTTCCGCTCGGATGGACGGCGGCGAGGAAGTTGTTCCGTTCGGCCACGAGCATCCGTTCGTCGAAATGGGTGCCGGGGCTGAGGATTTGGGTGACTTCGCGTTTGACGAGTTTGCCGGGCCGGGCGTCTTCGAGTTGATCGCAGATGGCCACCTTGCGTCCGGCCTTGAGCAACTTGCCGATGTAGGCAGTGGACGCATGATGCGGCAGGCCGCACATGGGCACGCCGTTGCGCGCCGTGAGCGCGAGATTGAGAAGCTGCGCGCCGGTCTGCGCGTCCTCGAAAAACATCTCGTAAAAATCGCCGAGCCGGAACAGGAGCAGCGCGTCCTTGGGCAGTTCGCTCTTGATGCGGCGATACTGCGTCATCATGGGCGTGAGTTGGGCTTCGGCGGCCATTCGGCGGGGAAACTAAACACGAATGCCAACCGCGTCGAAGAATTTTTGCATCGGCGTGCAATATCCCGGACCTGGTTCCGTGCCGCTCCTCGAAAAATTGAGCGCTCGAATTTTCTTGAAAAACACTTCGGGGTGGCAATACTTGGTTATACTTTGCCAAAATGCGGGAAGTTGTGCATTTTCGCCGGCAATAATCTGATTTGATATGACCCAGTCAGTTCGCTTTTACCGTCGTTTTCTTTCGGTTTGCCTGCTGTCGGTTTTGGCGCTTGGTTTCGGCAACGCTGCTTTTGCTGCCGACAACATGCCCGGCCGTGACTCGGTGGCGCAATTGGCCCCGGGACCCAACGTCACCAGCGGTCTGCCCATCAATTCCGGCGACAACGCCTGGGTGCTTGCCAGCGCGGCGCTGGTGTTGATGATGACGGCGCCGGGCCTGATCCTGTTTTACGGCGGGTTGGTGCGGAGCAAAAACGTCCTCTCCACGATGATGCACAGCCTGATTCTCATGGCGGTGGTGTCCACGATGTGGCTGGTGTTTGGCTACAGCATGGCGTTCGGCGAGGGCAACGCGATTTTCGGCAATCCATTCAAACATTTGTTCCTACAAGGCGTCGGGGTGGCACCCAACCCGGATTACTCGGCCACCATCCCGAACCAGACGTTCATGCTCTTCCAAATGATGTTTGCCATCATTACGCCAGCGTTGATCAGCGGTGCGATCGCGGAGCGCATCCGGTTCAAGGCATATTTGGTGTTCATTGTGTTGTGGATGACGGTGGTCTATCTGCCGCTCTGCCACATGATGTGGGGAAAAGGCGGGTTGTTCAACTGGGCGCTCGGCGGAAAAATCCCCGCGCTCGACTTCGCGGGCGGCACGGTGGTGCACATCAGTTCGGGCGTGTCCGCGCTGGTCTGCGCTTTGGTTCTGGGCAAACGCGCCGGCTACCCGCAGGAACCGATGATGCCGCACAACGTGGTGTATTCACTCATCGGGGCCGGATTGTTGTGGGTGGGCTGGTTTGGCTTCAACGCCGGCAGCGCGTTGAGCGCGGGCGGATTGGCCACGAGCGCGTTCGCTGCCACGCATTTTTCAGCGGCAGCGGCGGCCTTGAGCTGGACCACCACTGAATGGTGGCTCAAAGGCAAACCCAGCGTGCTCGGCGCGGCCTCCGGCATGGTGGCAGGGCTGGCGACCATCACCCCGGCGTCGGGTTTCGTGTCCATACCCTCGGCGTTCTGTATCGGGTTGGTGGCAGGCGTGGTTTGCTATCTCGCCGTCACGAAACTCAAATCGCGCTTCGGTTACGACGATTCGCTCGACGTGTTCGGCGTGCATGGGGTGGGCAGCTCGACGGGCATGTTGTTGCTGGGCTTTCTCGCCAGCCAGCAGGTGAACCCGGCCCTCGTGGCCACCTTCAAAGTCAATGGCGTGACCACGGCCATCGCGGGCGGCGTGCATCAGTTTTTCAATCAACTCCAGGCTGTTCTGGTCACGGTGGCGCTGGCGGCTATCGCCACCTGGGTTTTGTTGAAGGTGGTTGACCGGCTTATCGGTTTGCGCGTTGATCAGGAAGATGAGAGTGTGGGCTTGGATCTTTCGCAACACGGCGAGCGCGCCTACAACGAATAAACAGGAGACGACGCATGAAAAAAATCGAAGCCATCATCAAGCCGTTCAAACTGAACGACGTCAAGGAAGCCCTCAACGGCATCGGCATCCTCGGCATGACCGTCATGGAAGTCAAAGGGTTCGGCCGTCAGAAGGGGCACACCGAAATCTATCGCGGCAGCGAATACACCGTGGATTTTCTGCCCAAAATCAAAATCGAAACCGTCTTGCCGGAATCGTTGGTGGAGTCTGCTGTCGAAGCCATCCTCAAGGCCGCCAAGACCGGCAAGATTGGCGACGGCAAGGTCTTTGTTTCCACCATTGACGACGCCTGGCGCATCCGCACCGACGAACGCGGCGACGGCGCGGTGTAAATCCCGAGCGTCAGCCTGTCATTCGCCAGAACTTTAAATCATCATTCATCCGGCATGACGTGCAGTTCGCCGGCGCGTTCCAGCCGTAAAATTTCGGCGGTATAGCCTTTGCGAAAGTTCGGATACTTGAACTGATAACCGAGTTCCATCTTCAACCGGCGATTCAAAACGCGCTTGTTCGTCACGCCGCGTTTGCGGTTTTCAACCGGATTTTCCGGCACGGACGATGGCGGATATTTCCCGACGGTTACCGCGAGCCACTGGAAAAAATTCGTCTGGTTCACCGGCTCGTCGTCCACGGCATTGTAAATCTCGCCGGGACGACCGTTCTTCAGCGCTGCAATGATGCAACCGATCAAATCGTCGCGGTGAATCATGTTTAGGAAACGTGAGCCGTCGCCTTCGATGCTCGCCTCGTTTTTCAGGAATTGCTTGAACCAGTGACCGCGGTCGGGACCATAAATGCCGGCCACGCGCAAAATCACGGCGGTAAACTTGCGCTCCGTCACCGCTGCCAGCAGCAACTTCTCCGTTTCGAGCAGGACTTTCGCGGTTTCCGCAACCGGTTCGGCCGGACTGGTTTCCTTGACCTGCGAACCGTCGGTTTGGCCGTAAACGCTTGTGCTGCTGGTATAAACGAATTTTTTTGGCGGGGTGGTGGAAAGCCATCCAATCAAATTACGTGTGCCTTGTAGATAAACCTGCCGGTAATCTTCCGCATCGCCACCGGTGGAGGAAACGCAATTAACGACCCACTCAAAATCGCGCGGCAATTTGGTCAGTTCGTCCGGCTTGGTAATGTCCGCGACGAGCGGTTTGATGGCCGCCGCTTTCAATTCGTTTTCCGCTGACGCACTCCGGCGCAGGCCGGAGACTTCATGTCCGAGCCGGACGAGTTCCGCTCCGAGCGGCAGTCCCACGTAGCCGCAGCCGATGATAAGGCATTTCATTTATGATTTACGATTGCTTCACAGATTCCTGTTGACACGACAAATCATCAATCAAAAATCATAAATCGTAAATGGCATCATTCCATCACGGCGGCGAAGCGCAGGCCGCGCGTGCTGACGCGGAGTTGTTGGAAGCCGAATTCCGCCATCACCATCTCGTAAATCACGACACCGGTGAGAATCACGTCCGCCCGCAATTTCGGCAGGCCGACGATTTTCTTGCGCTCGGCCAGCGGCAGGCGCCACAAGCGCCGCCGATGCGACTTTATCCGCTCCAGGCTGAGACGCGTGGCTTCAATCCGTTCGCGGTCGTAGCGGTCCAGCTTCGCCTCGATGCGCGCGAGAATGCTCGTCGTGCCGCCCGTGCCAACGAGTTGAATCTCCCCGGAGGATGAACGGGCTTCGCGCCGCAAGGCGGGATCAAGTTTGGGGCGGACTTCGTTTTTCAGAAAATCCCTTATCCAGTCGCGGCAGGCGGTGAATTCGCCGCGGGTCGGCGGGTCGCTGTGCGGAAATTTTTCCATGAGCCGCACCGTGCCCAGCGGAAAACTGCGCGCAAAATGTTTGTGCTCGCCCTGGCCGAGAATGAATTCCGTGCTGCCGCCGCCAACATCCAGCAACAGCAATGGCGACTTCGCCAGTTCCGCGTCCGTCGTCACGCCTTGAAACACCCATTCGGCTTCCCGTTCGCCGGAGATGATTTCGACTTTGAGATCGGAGGCGCGCTGGATGGCTGAGGTGAGGTCGCCGGGATTCACCGCGTCGCGCGCGGCGCTGGTGGCGATGACGCGAAGGGAATCGGAATTTCTTTCGCGCGCGATTTGGGCGAACTCCCAGACGGCCTCGGCGGTGCAGGCGACCGCTTCCGGCTGGAGCCGGTGCGTTTCGTAGAAGCCCTTGCCGAGCCGCGTCTGGCGGCTTTCCTCGTGCACCGGCCGCACGTCGCGTCCCGCCACGTCGGCGACCAGCAACTTGATCGAGTTGGTGCCGACATCAATAACGGCGCGGCGAACGGGTTCCATGCGGCGGAAAGCTACAAGGCGCCAGCGCGGAAACCCAACTGAAAAATGTTACGTTTTGCGGACATTGCGCCGGGCGCGGCAACGTGTATTTTCCCGTCATGATAATCCATGTTTTACGGCACGGAATCGCGGCGGTGCGCGACGACCTGAATGTCGAAAACGACTCCGAACGTCAACTCACGCCCAAGGGCAAACGCCAGCTCCGACAGACCGCCGCCGCCATGAAGAAAATGGGATTGCGCTTCGACCTGATTCTTTCCAGCCCGTATTTGCGTGCGAAACAAACCGCAGAAATCGTCGCCGAATCTTTGAAATTGAAACAGCAACTCAGATTTTCCAATGCGCTTGCGCCGGACGGCAGCCCGAAAAACCTGATCAGGCAGTTGAACGAATTAAAACCCGTGCCGGAAAACGTTTTGCTGGTCGGCCACGAACCTTATTTGAGCAGCCTGATTTCATTGCTGACGACCGGCCACACGGACTTGATGATGGATTTCAAAAAAGGCGGCCTGTGCAAATTGGAAGCCGGGAAGTTGAGCCATGACCGGTGTGCGACGCTCGTGTGGCTGTTCACGCCGCTTCAGATGAAGTTGATGCACTGAAATGGTGGGGACGGCGCGCTGCGCCGTCCGGTCATCGCAGCGCGATGACCCTACCTTTATCCGACGCGGAACGAAATTCGCTGAATCAAATTCTTTCCGAAGCTGTGCTGGAGCCGGTTGAGAATTTCCTTCCGGCGATAGCGGACGATTTCAGCGAGCCACACGTTGCTGTCCACGCTTACGAACAGCGTGCCCTTGCGCACGCCGGCCGGCTGCGCATGCGCGACGATGTTTGGGTCAATCAACGAATTCCACACCTTGACGACCTCGGCTTCGGCGCGGCGGGTGTCCAGATGCAATTCCACCGTTACTTTCGACAACACGTCGCCGACCCGCCGGGCGCGCACGGCCTGCGCGGTTTCCAACGGTGACAAATCCACGCCGCGCCACTGCGCCAGCACGCGCTGGCGGGCGGAAATTTTCTTCGGCGGCGGCATGTGCGGAAAAATCTTCGGCGGAACTACCACGGAAAGCAAGCCGACAGGCTTGGAGACATACGCAGTTGATATGGCCAACGGAGCGCGGGTCTGCGACCCGCGGTGGCTTTACATGGGATGGCGCGTATGGAATGGATTGAAGCTCCTTAACGTGCGGACGTTGCCGCGGCTCACAGAGCCGCGCTCCGCATTCCATCGGCCCCGATCGATGGCGGCATCCGATTGCGCCCAATGGGACCGGGAACAAATTGTGCTTGCCAAAATTGACTTTGTGATGCAAAGTCATCACATGGAAACAAACTGGGCTGCTGAAAACCTGCAAACCATCCGAACTTTGATGGAGCGCTCCGCCGTCTATCGGCGCGCACTTGCTCCGATCATGCTTTTCGCCGGCCTGTTGGGTGTTGCGGCTGCGGCAACGGGGATTGTGTTCCATCTGGATTCGATGCCGGCCTTCGGTGGTTTGTGGTTGGGCACGGCGGCCATTGCGGTCGCGGGCGCGTTTGTTATTGCGCGGCGGCAGGCCCTCAGGGATCGCGAGCCGTTCTGGTCGCCGCCGACGCGGCGCGTTGGGCAGGCGTTGTTGCCGCCTTTGACGGCGGGAATGTTCCTGGGCTTCGTCTTCGTGTTTGTGGGCCTGGCCAATGCAGTGGTGCTGACGTTCATCTGGCTGCTCTTTTACGGCTGCGCGCTGCATGCGGCTGGATTTTTTATGCCGCGCGGCGTGAGGTGGTTCGGTTGGATTTACATTGGATTAGCTTGCGGAAGCTTGTGTTTCTTGACGGAGTTTCAGCCGGAGTCTGATTTTAGCGCGCACTGGCTGATGGGCTTTTTCTTCGGCGTTCTGCACTTGGCTTACGGCGCGTATTTGTACCTGACCGAGAAGGGAAAGAATGCGGCGTGAACCCGGAACCCTTCCTGCAGCTCGACCGCGTGATTCACGAGAAAGGGCGGCTGGCGATCATGTCCATGCTCGCCGCCTCGCCGGAACTGTCGTTCACCGAACTGCGCGACGCGCTCGCCATGACCGACGGCAATCTCACCACCCACATCCGCGCGCTGCAACAGGAAGGTTATGTGGCGGTGGCCAAGTCGTATCAAAACAACCGCCCGCTCACCACCTGCTCCCTCACGGCGGCGGGCCGCAAGGCCTTTGCTGAATACATCAATCTGCTGGAGCAAATCGTCCGGCAAAACCGGTCCAGGTAAAATTCTTTTGAACAAATTGAAACCGGCGTGGTCTTTTACTTTGTATCACAAAGTTAAATTAACGATCAACGCAAAAACCTATGAAAGACATCGTCACCGATAGCCTTCATTATTGGGAGCCGCGCCGGGTCGCTTTCAATGCCGTCCTCGCCCTGGTGGTCGCCGGCTCGTTCTTCCATCACCAACCGTCTCTCGCCGCACTGACCTGGCAGCCGGTGATCGGCTTGTTGCTCGCAGCCGTGCTGGCGAATGCGCTGTACTGCGCTGCCTACGCAGCCGATCTCCTGGTCCAACTGTCCGATTATCAGGCGGCCTGGCGACGCCACCGGTGGTTGCTTTGGGTGGCGGGAACGGCGTTTGCCGCCGGGATTTTTCTGTTGCTTGAGTGAAGCACTTATGACCCGGCCCTCGGCACCCTGTGCGTGCGTCAAATTGCGGAGGAGAAATGAAAATCATTCGCGCTGAACATCTGGGAATGTGCTTTGGGGTGAAAGACGCCGTGGCGCTCGCCCTCGAAACCGCGCAACGCGAGCCGCTGACCATTCTGGGCGATCTGGTCCACAACGAAACGGTGGTGGCGGAATTGCGGGCGAAAGGCGTTCGCATAGCGCAACAGCCTGCCGACGTAAACACACAGACGGTGATGATCACGGCGCACGGCGCTTCGGAACGCGCGATGAATGAAACACGGGGACGCGGCCTGAGTGTAGTCGAGGCGACCTGTCCGTTGGTGCACGTGGCGCACCGCGCGGTGGCGCGGCTCGTGCGCGAAGGTTTCCATCCGGTCATCATCGGCAAACGCGACCACGTGGAAGTGCGTGGCATGACTGGAGACCTCGATGCGTTCGACGTGATCCTCGATGAGGAGGACGTGGCGAAGCTGGGTGAGCGCCCGCGTTTCGGCGTCGTTTCACAAACTACGCAGCCGATTGACCGGGTCCGGTGTATCGTGGGCCTGATTCGGGAGCGCTTTCCAAAATCGGAAGTGCGCTTCGTTGATACTGTCTGTCAGCCGACAAAACAGCGGCAGAACGCGGCCGTTGAACTGGCGCAGAAATGTGACGTGGTCGTCGTCATCGGCGGGGCGCGCAGCAACAACACGCACGAACTGGTCAAAACGTGCAGCCGTTTTTGTGAGCGGGTGCATCGCGTGCAAACGGCGGACGACCTGTGGGAGGAATGGTTTGTCCGCGCGGAAACGATCAGAATCACAGCAGGGACTTCCACGCCCGACGCGGTAATCAACGAGGTCGAGTTTTGGCTCAAAGATTTTGCGGCGCGCATGGCGGTTCAAACCAATCAAACCAAGAAGACAAATGAACTGGCTTTCCGCGTTGCTTGAAAGGGTGCCGGACGACCCGTTTTATCGGCCGCGCAAACCGCTCTGGCTTCCACATGAAATGTCCAGCGCGCCAAATCTTCCGCCGCCAGCGCGCCGCAAGCCAACGCCACGAACGGCACTGCTCATCAATCCGTTTTACGCAAAGTCACCGCACGGCAGTTTCGGCAAACACGTCCTCACGCCGACGCTCGCGTTGACTTCGATCGCCGGCGCGACCCCCGCGCATTGGCAAGTCCGTTACTGGGACGAAAATTTGTTCCAGGGGCTGCCGCCGTGTGAACCGCTGCCTGAAGTCGTCGGCATCACGGTGCATCTGACTTTTGCGAACCGCGCCTACGAACTGGCGGAGTGGTATCGCGCGCAAGGCAGCAAGGTGATTCTGGGCGGGCTGCACACACAGTCGTGTCCTGACGAAGTCGCCCCGCACGCGGACGCGATGGCCATTGGCGACGGCGTGCAGCTCTGGCCGGAAATTTTGCGCGACGCCGAACGCGGCGGCTTGAAGCCGCGTTACGAAACAACTTACGAACGGCCTTACGACCTGGACCCACCGCCGCGGCGGGACTTGCTGCCACGCGGAAGTTTTTTAACGACGACCAGCCTCATTGCCACGCTCGGCTGCCATAACCGCTGCGGATTTTGCTATCTTTCCACCGACGGTTTGCGGATGCCCTATCGCGTCCGCGAGCCACAGGACATCCGCCGTCAATTCGAGGCCGATGGCCAGCCTTACGCCGTGTTCATTGACAACAATCTCGGATCGAAGCGCGATTATCTGCGCGAACTCTGCCGTGCGTTGCGCCCAGCCAAAAAAATCTGGAGCGCCGCCGTGACGCTGGATGTGACGGATGACCCGGCGCTGGTGCGCGAAATGGCGTTGGCGGGTTGCACGGGGGTATTCATCGGATTTGAATCGCTCACGGACCAAAATCTGGCGGACGCCCGCAAGCGCACGCCGCGCGCGGAGGATTATGCACGGCGTCTGCGGATTCTCCATGAGCACGGCATCCAAGTGAACGGCAGTTTCGTGGTCGGGTTTGACGGCGACCGGAGGGACACGTTCACCACACTGGTGCAATGGATTGAGACGAGCCGGATGGAGTGCGCGACATTTCACATCCTGACGCCGTATCCGGGCACGCCGCTGTTCCGGCAGATGGAGGCCGAGGGGCGTCTGCTGCACCGCGATTGGGAAAAATACGACACGGCGCACGTTGTGTTCCGGCCAAAACAAATGATTCCGGAGGAATTGTTGCTGGGCTACGACTGGCTTTACCGGCGGCTGTTTTCGCACGCTTCCATCTGGCGGCGGAAACCTGCCGAACTGTCGGCCTTGCCGGCTTATTTCGCCGGTTGCTACCTCTACAAACGTTCAAACCGGCTCTGGCGTTTTCTCATCAAACACCAACTCGTTCACGCCGTCTGGCGGCCGCTGGTGGAAATGACGCGCTGGCGGCATCTGGCATTCCGCCTCCGGCTCGCGGCGCAAACGGAAACGCGGAACCTTCCGGCGCGTTGCGTGATGCCATTTCCGGCCAGTGTTTGAACGCAAATCGCTTCTGGTTCCTGGCGGACTTATTTTATAGGCGATTTCCCGGCTAGACAAATTTGCCCGCCGGGCGCGGCATCAGGGTAACCATGCGGCGCGGACCGGAGCTCAGACGGCTCTACGACGAGCACGCCCAGCCACTTTTTGCCTTTCTCCTGAACCTGACCCGCGACAAGGCTGTCCGCGCTCCGCGAAAAGTGGCAGCCGTTTCTTTTGGTGAATGCCTCGCCACATATTCCGGTGTAATGCCTTGCAAATGAGAAAGATATAAAGTGAATAAATTTTTGAAATATTTTGAAAGAAATGCGTTTGCCCTCACGAGTAATGGGTAGATGCTAACATTATTTATGAAAACAGCCATTAAAAAACACCTCCTCGGGCGGCCCTCACGCGCTGCCCGGCGTTTCAATGCCGTTCAAGCATTTACCCTCATCGAGTTGCTGGTGGTCATCGCCACGCTGGCCGTTCTGTCGGTGATATTCCTGCCCGCGCTGGCCGGGTCGCGGGCGCAACCTCGGGTCGCGGCCTGCGCCGCCAATTTCCGGCAATGGGCGGTGTCGGTCAATCTGTATGCCAACGACCATCTGGATTGGCTCCCGCGCTTTGATTGGAACTCCGGCGGCGGCTATTATCTCCGGGATGTCTCCACCAATATGGTTACCAACCTTGGGCCTTATGGATTGACCGTCCCGATGTGGTTTTGTCCCGTCCGGCCAAATGAATTTGACGCCATCGAAGCCACATTTGAACAGTTATTCCCTGGTCGTACCATCAGTAGCCTTGCGGACCTCCAGGCTGTTCTTAACAACAATCCCTACAAAGATACCATCCTGAATCACAATTGGTGGGTGCCGCGCAGCCCGGTGGTTCCGGCAATGCCGGCCAACGGCAGTTCCTACAGTGATGGCAGTCTGTATCCACCGGATCCTACCGTGTATAAGCTGCTTTTGACGCTCTACCCATGGCTGAACGGCACGCCGGTCGGCATGTATGGTTTCCCCACAAGACTGCACGACAACGCGGCCGCTCATGTGCCGTTCATCAGCGACCTGGCCGGTTCCAGCGTGAACGGCTCGGGATTTTCCAAGCCCCCGACCGGTAAGGCGTCATCGAACCCTGCTGATTGCAGTCCCAACACGGCGCATTTCGTCAATGGCGTCTTGCTGGGCGTCAACGCCGCCTATGCCGATGGCCACGTGGAAGCGCACAACCAAAATCAGATGAACTGCGGCTATAATCAAGGCGACCCTTACTGGTTTTATTGATTTCATGAACCACACCCGAAAGGAACTTCGCATGAAAACAACCAATTCCTCTGCATTTCTTCAAAACTCGTTCAACTGGGCAACTCCGCGCAGGCCTGCGACCCGACGGGTGATACTTCGGCTCGTCGTGGCGGCTTGTGTGGTTGTGCTGGCCGCTGTCGCCGGGGCCGGACTCCCTCCGGCGCAATTGCTGTCGGCGCGCAACCCGGCCGTGTCGCCACCGGCCGGCGGCAATGGTGATTCGCCGGACGCGGTGGTCAGTCCCGACGGCCGGTTCGTGGCTTTTTCCAGCGCCGCGTGTGACCTTGTGCCGGGCGACGACCGGCAGTACTGGCTGAACGTGTATCTGCGCGACCGGGCCAGCAACACCACCGTCCGCGTCAGCTCGAATCTGTTCGGAACCGGCGGGGGCGATGCGCCTTCGCTTCTCGACCAGGTCTCCACGAACGGCCAATTCGTTCTGTTCGAGAGCGGGGCCAACAATCTGGCGGCAGCCGACACCAACTGGAGCAGGGATATTTACGTCCGCAACGTGCCAGCCGGAACCAACATCCTGGTGAGCGTGGCAACCAACGGCGGGCCGGCCAACGGCAGTTCCTACGACGCCGTGATGACACCGGATGGCCGTTACGTGGCCTTTGTCAGCACGGCAAACAACCTGGTTCCCGGGGGCGAAACCAACGCATATCCGAGCGTTTTCGTGCGGGATTTGATGGCAGGGACAACCACATTGGTAAGCGTCGGAGCAACGGGGTATGTTTCCATGGCCACGCTGAAAATCACGCCGGACGGGCGGTATGTAGCGTTTTTCAGCACCGCCACAGGACTGGTGGCCAGCGGTAACCCGTCCGCGAACGGCGAGGTCTATGTGCGCGACTGTGTAGGCGGAACGACGACGTGGGCGAGCGTCAATGCCGCGGCCGTGGTGCAGGCCGCATTCGGCGCAGCCGCCCCGACCAACATCGTTTCCTATCGGCCACGTTTAAGTGACGACGGGCGATTCGTCGCCTTCATGTCCGGGGCCACGAGCGTGACCAACGGCGCGGTCATCCTGATCTATGACCAGTTGACCAGCACCACCACGCTCGTCACGACCAACGCGCTGGGATCATTCGCGGCCAATACTCCGTATCCGCCATACGGCGTGGATGAAAACCGGTTTGGCCCCGAGATGACACCAGATGGCCGGTTTATCGCGTATGCCAGCCGGGAACCCGCCGCCGGCGGCACAAATTCGAGTATTCACGTGTGGGATTCGGTGGCCAACACCGACTCGGCAGTGAGCACAAATGCGAGCGGGGTCCCGCCCAACACGATTTCCTATACGCCGGTACTCAGCGGCAATGACGGGTTCGTGACGTTTCTGAGCAATGCGACAAATCTGGTCGCCAACCCCGTCTCGACCGGCTTTCATCTGTACCTCTGCAACCTTCAGTCCGGCGCGCTGCAACTGGTGGACGTGGACACCAACGGCGCGGGGTCAACCGACCTCGGCAACACTTACCCCAGCCTGAGCGCAGACGGGCGGGTGGTGGTTTTCAGTGCCCCGGATGGCAGTCTGGTGGACGGGGACTGGAACAACGCCTTCGACGTGTTCGCGCGGGACACGGTGGCCGGAACGAACGAGCTTATTTCGCAGCGGGACCCGGCGATGGTTTCGGCGACCGGCAACGGCCTCACGCGCAAGTCTCCCTACTCTCTCAGCGGCGACGGCCGCTGGTTCGTATTCGAGAGTTCCGCGAATGATTTATTGCCGAATGACACCAACGGCTTCTGCGACGTTTTTCTCCAAGACCTTTGGACCTACCAGACCACCCTCGTCAGCGCCGCCGCGGACGGCACCCCGGCTTTGGGCGGCAACAGTTACGGCGGGGTCATCAGCGCCAATGGCCGGTACGTGGCTTTTGCCAGTGCGGCGACCAACCTGGCCGCGACCTTTGTTGGCACCAACCTCAATATTTACCGCAAAGACCTGCAAACCGGCGCCATCCTTTTGGTCAGCGTGAGCACCAACGGCACCGCTTCCGCGGCGGGCAACTGTTCGGATCCGGTCATCAGCGCCGACGGACGGTGTGTTACCTTCCTGAGCACGGCCGGAAACCTCGCCGCCGGCACCTCCACCACCGCCGGCAACGTCAATACTTTCTGGCATGACGCGAATTCCGGCGCAACCATCGTGATGAATTCCGGTAGTAGCGTCTTCTTCCCCCCCTCGATGAGCGGCGATGGACGCTACGTTGTCCACGCGGGGTATAACCAGAACTCTTACGTTCACAATGTAGTTGTTTGTGATACCCAACTCGGCAGGGACATTTATACAAATTCAACACTAGCCACGTCGTTCGCCATCAGCCCGGACGGCAGCCGTGTGCTTTGCCGGTCCACGAATACCCTGGCTGTGTATCAGTTTGCCACCCGCTCGAATCTCTTGTCCTTCAGCACCACGGTTCCCGTTCAAAGCTCCGGCCAGTGGAGCAGCGATGGCCGCTACGTCGCATTGGCGGTCAGCACGAATGCGACCAGCGCGGTCCTGGTCTGCGATTTGGCAACGAGGAACATCACGCTGGTCAGTTACAGTGCGGTAAATGGCGGCGTGGCCAATGCGGCGTCGGACATGCCGGTGATCAGCGGCGACGACCGCTACGTGGCCTATCGCAGTTACGCAACCGACATCGTGGCCGGCGACACCAATCCAGCGCCGAAGATATACCTCTTTGACCAGGACTCCGGGCAAAACGCGATTCTGAGCGCGGCCCAGAACGATGCCGATTCCTTTCCGTGGATCTCCGTGCCGGTGATCAGCGGCGGCGCCGAGAACGTGGCCTTTCTGAGCGCCGGGTCCGACCTGGTGGCGGACGATTTGAACCGCGTTCCCGACGCCTTCGCGGTCCGGGTGCTGTATCGCATCCAGATTACGCCAGTGACCATGCCCGGCGGGACCACGACGCTGACCTGGCAGGCGGTGCCGTTGCGAACTTACGGGGTGCAGTTCAAGAACAACCTGAGCGACCCGCAATGGCAGGATTTGCCCGCGAGCATTTCGTTCGTCGGCAACGAAGGAGTGGTCACCGTGCCGGCGGATCAGCCGAGCCGGTTTTACCGCGTCGTCGAAAATCAATGAAGCGGTTCTCATCCTGAAAATCGAAATGAGCGGGGACATCGCGCGGCGATGTCCCCGCGCCGTTCAGGCGCAGAACCGATTCACGCCGGGTTGAACGATGGCGCCATTTATTCGCCCGCTGAACGCGGGTGGAAACCACCGCCGCGCGCGGTCTCGGTCTGATTCATAAACGATTCAACTTCGCTTTTCGGATTGAAATCCGTGGGAAACAACGTGAGGAGGCTTGGTTTGCATGGTCAAAGTTTGGTGAAAGTGATTTCCGCAATTTATGAATGAAAAACCGAAAAGCGCCTGGCGTAATCCCAAATGTTACTTGTTAGAAAACATGAGGGCAGACACGGGGCGCACACGCGTTCCACATTGTCTGCCCATATGCATAACAACAAAAGTTCTACTCCGGCGGTTGCCCCAGTGCAACCGGTAAATCATCCGA
>JBEKJN010000021.1:0-19595 GCA_050011235.1 Verrucomicrobiota bacterium
CACAGCACCGCCGCAACCTTTTCCTGCTCCGTCTTGGGCGGCATCGGGATAAGAACATCGCGCACCGCGTGTTCGGGCACACGCTGCCGACCGGTTGAACCCTCCATCTTGCCGACGAGCGCGGCGCGAACTTCTGGATGCAGCAAATAAAAAAACAGGAAGCGATGATTGGCCTCCGGCGTAATCGCCTGTAATGGGATGATTTCAGTTGAGGCAACGCCGAACGGCGCAGGGATGTTGTCACCCAAGCCCTGCTTTCCATTTTCAAAAGACGGCGTGATTTTTGAAAGGAGCACATCGCCCTTTTCAAAATATGTGCCGCTGGCGATGTCGGTTGGGCGACGCAACTCGTAACGCACCGCCTCGCGACCATTTAGCGGGACAGATTCCATCGCCACGAAGGGAATGGTCTCGAAGTCTGAATATACCCGTTCCTTGGTTTTCTTCGTAATACGGTAGCGGGTCGAAATGGTTTCCCACGCCCAACCGGCTGGCAGTGCTGTTTCAAAAAATGTCATAACTCAAACAGCGAATTTCCGAAGAAGTTTTGAAAGGTCGAGCGACAGCGTCGCGGCCTCTTTGTCGAGAGCGTTTAGTTCCTTCAACAAAACCGGCAAAGGCCGGTAGATGACGGTTGAGCCAGAAGCGAGATACCGCGATGGTGAGAGATTAAAATCACCCTTGGCCGCTTCGGCGGCGGTGATGACTTTGACGAAACCATCCACATCTTTCCCGTCGTTGAAGGCGTCGGCAATTTTGCGAATGTGTTCGTCAGGGATGTAGTTTTTCGGTTGGCCTTTTTTGAACTCGGCGCTGGCGTTGACCAACGTGATTTTGCCTTTGCGGTCCTTGGACTTTTGCTTGCGCAGCACAATGATGATGCCGGCGGCGGTCGTATTGTAAAAAAGGTTTTCAGGCAGCAAAATCACGCCGTCAACGAGGTCTTTTTCCACGAACCATTTGCGGATGTTGCGCTCCTTGTCCTCGTTCTTGCTGCCGCTGCCGCGCGTGACCGCTCCGGTATCCAACACCACGGCGGCGCGGCCGTTGTCCTTCAAGATCGAGACAGTGTGCTGCAACCATGCCCAATCGGCCTTGCCGGCAACAGTTATGCCTCCCTGGGATTCGAAGCGGTCAAACGGGTCATTATCAAAGGTTTTTTCATCGAAGGGTTGACACCACATCGGGTTGGCCACGGCGATGTCGAATTTTTTGAGACTGGTATCGTTCTCGCGGAATTTTGGGTTGGTCATGGAGTTGCCGCGCACGATTTCGCCTTCCATGTCGTGAATTACCATGTTCATGCGGCCAATGGCGTAGCTGGAGCCGGTGAGTTCCTGGCCGTAAAGTTTGAGCGGGCTGGCCACCTTGCGGTCGCGCTGGACAAGGGCAAGTTCGCACTTGATGAGCAATCCCGCCGAGCCGCACGCAAAATCGCAGACATCTTCACCCTGCCGGGGGCGGACGATGTAGGCCATGATCCAGCCGACTTCCTGCGGTGTGAAAAATTCTCCGGCGCTCTGACCCTGGCTCTCGGCAAATTTGCGGAGCAAATATTCGTAGGCCCGGCCCAAAAAATCCGGTTCAACGTCGCGCAAGCCGAGACGATAGCGCGGGTCGGACAGCGTTTCGATGACGCCGGACAATGCCTGGTCGCTGATTTCGCGTTCACCGTGCGGGGCGGCGTTGTAATCAATGATGTCAATCACGCCGGAAAGTTTATCGGTATTGGCCTTGGCGATGGCGCGGACGGTCATGGTGAGCTGTTCGCCAAGCGTTTTGGGTGTTTTATCCTTGGGCCATTTGAATTGCTCGCGGCGGCTGACGACCGGCCAGCGACATTCCTGCGGGAGATAGAAACGGACAAGGGAATGGTCGGCCTCCAATACGGCGGTGGCAGTCTTAATGTCGCCGTAGGTTTCGGCGAGCCGATTGACCTCGTCATCAAAAACGTCCGAGAGCCGTTTGATGAAAACCAGCGGCAACATGTAATCCTTAAACTTTGGCGCATCCTTTTCGCCGCGAATGGAACAGGCGCAATCCCAAAGCATCTGTTCCATGGATTTGGTGCTCAAGACGGCGCTGCGGGCCGTGCCGCGCTTGCGGCGGCGGGGCTGTTGGCCATTGGCATCGTCAGTCTCGCCTGCATCACGGGCAACGAGCGGCTCGGCACCGGTTTCCTCCATCAATTTGCTGATGGCATCGCGTGCCGCGCCCTGGGGCGTGGCCTTGTCGTTCTCCCACCGATTGACGGTAGCAAAGGAGACGTTGAGGCGGGCGGCGAGTTCCTCCTGACTCAATTTGAGTTTGGAACGGAGATCACGAAGGGCGGAACCAAGGCTTTCAGAATTGCGCATATGTGATGTATATGCTATAACATATTTCGTGTCAATTCAAATCTGTTAGGTAAAAACTTAGGTAATTTCACACATCTGTACGTATGACGATCCCAGCAACGGCGGCCAACTACTGAGCAATATAAACCGTTAAGACAACGTCCAATAACGCATTTACACGTGATTTTATTGGCTGATGTATAAATGCATTACTGAATGATTGACATGCTATAACATAAATATACACTATATGTTGTGGTATAAAATGATATAGATTCAAAACTCCAATGAAATAAAAATGTATGTCGGATATATTGTGGTGTCATCTTAGGGCTTTATCGGACGTTTCAAGGCGTTTCTGGACGGTCACAATCGCACTTTTCAGCGCGCGCGGATTGTAAAAGAATTTTGACCAGTCAAATTCCCTGTAAAATGGTGTATAACATTGTGAATAACTGTCTGGTAACTTTTTTGAAGAATACTCTTGCCATTTTATGAAACAGCGCGCAAATTGGACACGCACGACAAAAACCAAATTTTATGGCTGACGAAAATGAAGTTAAAACTGGATCGGCGAGCGTGGCACCAATTGGTGCGGCGAAGCCGAAGCGGACAATTCCCAACAAGATTCTACCCAACGACAGATTGGCTCCAGGAAAATGGCAGGCAGCATTGCGGGCTTACGCCGTGGTTTATGAATCCAATGGCAACAAGCCGGTGACAAATGAAGAGGCGGGAAAGATCATTGGCATGGCCGGCACGACGGTCGTGATGACCAACGCCTTTTTTTGCGACCTGGGACTGCTGACACGGCAAAAGGAGGAAGCGGCGTTTATTCCATCGGCAGAAGTGTTGGCTTACAACAAGGCCCACGAATGGGACCCCGAGACCGCCGGAGAAAAACTTCGGCCGGTATTTGAACGAATGTGGTTTTCCGAAGTGTTGGTACCCAGGCTGAAATTCCGTCCTTACGATATCGAGGACGCGCTCGCGGTCCTAGCGGAAGCCTGCGATGCGAACCCGGATTATCGAGACCGTCTGGTGGTACTGATAGAGTTGATGGCATTCGCCGGCGTCATTATCCGCGATGGAGACGTTATCAAAGCGGCAGCCGGCTCGAAGGTGGCGGAGAAACCGGCGGAATCGGTCAGCGTCGCGCCGGTCGTGCAGGCACCAACGGCACCCGCAGTGGATGAGGGTCATGCCGAGTTCACGTTTATTCTGGATCCAAAACGCGGGCGCAAGGTGGTGGTTCATGCCCCGCATGACATGTCCCAAAAAGAATTTCAACGCGTGCGGAAGTGGATGGAAATCCAGCTTGTTGCCGAAGGAGGGGAGGACACGGCAAAATAATTTTTTGAATTTTGGCCCGAGTGGCTGAAACGATGAGGCCGTGAGAGTGTTGACCTCTCACGGCCAAATCGAAACCAAAAACAACGGGAGTTGTTTGAGATTTCTGTAATGCGTGGTAGATTTTAACACCTTCAATTCGGACTTCAAGAACAATTCCCACAAAACGAAAGGAAGACATGATTGTAAAGTCATCTGTCTGTCCTGGGCCGGAGTGGAAACCGTTGCCGGTGGCGTTTGTTGTGTCGGAATTGACCGGCCAACGAACTGAAACCGCGGCAACGGACCACTTCTGGCTCTGGGAACCCGTCTGTTAGGCAGCACAGGCGCCGCGGCGACTTAAGCCGCTGCGGCGCTCTTTGCCTGCGCACCAGCATGGTTGGACAGTGTTTGTCCATGCGGGTGTGGCAGGCTTGAGGGTGCGTAACGGCATGAAATCAGACTGGCGACCTTAACAATCATAAGAACTCAACTATGAGCACCATTAAGTTCAAGCGGTTCACGAAACCGCATTTTCTCAAACAGATTGGCCGGGAATTACTCGGCCGGTTTTTCAACCGATTCAACACCGCGCTGGGCGACAAGCAGATCGTGCTGCCGGCGGCAACGCTGGGCGATGACGCCTATTTTGGCGCGGTCGCCAAAATCGCGATGTCGCCGGACGGTCTGCCGGACAACCTGGTGGAAGCGGCCTATGCCATCGAGGGCATGGCGAACGAGGAGGGACAGGACCGGCTGGAACGCGCGACCGGCGAGAATGGGCTGGCATTCCAGTTCGGCGAAGATTCCTCGTGCGCGGACATGGCCGTGCAAGCGTGGCTGGCTGACCCGGAGTTGTTTGCAGAAAAATTCAACGAGCAACGGCTGACGCGGCTGGCCTCGTTTGATTATTTCGGCAGCAAGTTGCCGGTGGATCAAACGCCAACCTTTACGCCGCCCACGGCGGAGACGCTGGCGTTAATGACGGCGGACATGGAAGAAGCCTTCCGCCGACAAAACCGGGGGCGGCAGACAACGCATATTGAAGTTCACGCGATGGATGGCGAGCATTGGTTTCTCATCCGGCACGGCGACACCTATGCGCGCGTCCCAACGGTTGCAAACGGACAAATGTCTGTCCTGCACTTCCGTCCGGCAAAAGATGATGTCGTGGTCTATTCACCGGGGCGGGATGAAATCCGCATCCATGCGGGCACGAAATGGGAAAAGGATTTGTATCGGGAAACCTTTGGTCGTCGGTTGTTCGACGACGCCTGGTATTTTACCGAACGCAAAGCCTATACCCTCGACCCATTGCGAACTGACGGTGTGGACGCATTGGACGTGAGTGACATTCCCGGCATCAATAAAATTGTGCTCCGGGAAATCGAAATGTCCTGGCCGGGCGAGTTCAACAACACGATGGTTCGCAAGTCGCTGGACATCTTTTCTTCAGGAGCGGAGGGCGCAACACCTGCGATTTCCGAAAGCGGGCTGCTGGGTCGCGCGGTGCTCGACTTCTATTTTGGCGACAGCCAAAAGCCACGCAAAGTCCATGTGCGTCCGCCAAATATACTCAAGCTTGGGCGGCACTGTGATGCGACACTGGTGCAACGATGGCTCACGGCGCGCGGATTTCGTGAGGTCGTTGCCAATGATCAAAATTGTGGAGGAATTACCCATGTCGAACCTCTGGCAGTGTCTTGAAGTCCTCGCGGACGGCAACTATGTGGCAGCGCAGTGGGCGAAATTGTCCGGCAAACATTTTGCTCCGCTCCGCTCCACATTTCTGCGTGATACGCAAAAACGGTCACGATTTATTCCATGCCCGCATGGTTGCGGTTGCGAGCACGAAATCGTCGAGCACGCTGGCGGCAGGCTCGTCGGTGTTTGCCAGTGCGAGCCATGGAACTGTGAGGACTTTTCAGTTTCAACGACGGATGCAACCTTGCTGACATTTAACACGGCGAAACTTGGTCGCGCACTGTGCAGAGCATTCGAGTGTGATGCGAACGAAACAAAACTGCGACCGCCGAGAACATGGCAAATCGGCACGAAATTCCCGAACAGTGTGCCGGTTTTATTAACGATTCAAAACGAGCGAGCGTCATTTCGCCTCGTCGTTTCGGAATTGTCAGCGCGACTGCGACAGCAGTTTATTCTGCTCGCGCCAACGAGCCGTTTGATGGATACCGTAAGCCGGGAAATACTGGAAGCCTCCAAGGTAGGCTTTTTTGATTTAGAATCGAATATAAATATTTCTGCCATAGGTGGCCTGTCAGCAAAATTGCCACCTGGAAAATTATTTCAAGCGTTCGCACCAGATGCGCATGAGCCGGTTGCAGAAACAGTGGCGGCGCAAATTTTCGCACTCGTCGAAAAACTGGATGCAGACGAGCGGTTGAAAAATCCATCGGTGTTGCAAGTGTTTCGGCTTTATTGCGGACGCGGATTAACGGCGCAAGCTGTGGCTGATAAATGCGGTTGCGTCAAAGCCACTGTTTTGAACCGGCTGAAAAAAATTCGCAAGGTGACAGGGAAAGACCCGGAGGAATTGCGAACCTATTCACCATTTTTCAATAAGGTTGAAGAAGCAATCACTGACTCGCGTGCGGAAAATATTCATCGCAAAGCGCTGGTTCACGACATTGAAGAGCCGGAGGACGAATAGAAGTGAATCAAGTTGACCGCAGTTTGACCCGGTCAAATCGACAAAAACTTCCGTAACAACGGGCGTTTTTCTGTTTTCTGAATATGCAAGGTTGACCAGCCACCAGTTTTCAGAGGGTTGTGCGTCGGTCGAGTAGCTGGCGAAAGCAACCCCAAAACAACATCAGTGAAAACTGATATGCCAGCGCCGCGTGTGCGGCGATTGGCAAGCAGCCGCAAAGTTAGAAACTGTAAGATTATTATGAACACTAAAATCGAACATCCTGAAACGGGTCGGAGCGATGCTCCGGTACAACCTGCCGAAATCTGCCAACGCCTGCCCAAATGGGCCGCCGTGGTGAACGACTCCCTTGTGCTCCTACCACAGCACGCAACTGCGCGGCTGATCAAGGAGGAAGCGGGAGAACCAACCGAATTGACGCTTGTGCGCGACCTTGGTTCGCCAAACGACATTCCGCTTGATGACGAGGCGCAGATCAATCTGGCCGAAGGCAATGTATTTTATACACTGCCGCGTTGCGAAGTGAAGCCTGCAAGCGGCTGTGTTGCGCCGCCGAAACTCGCATTTGTCATTAATGACCGCGCGGAACAAACCCTCAATCCCCATCAAACCGGGCGCACACTTCGCGAACTCTTCGGTTTTGCGTTGTCAGTGCGGCTATTCCGTGATTACGAATCACCCAACGATACTGTCATCGGACTCGATGACATCGTGAAGTTTCCTGCCGGTCCGGTTTTCTACACACGCCGCGCTGAAATCGGCCTTACCATCATCGTCAATAAACAGACGTTTGGCGAAGCTGACGGCGTAAAAGAACGCATGACTGGCCGTGAAATCGCCAGCCTCGTAAGCCCACAGCCCGACAAAACTGAAGTCACCCGCCGCAAAGGGCAAGAGTGGATTCCGGTCGGCCTAAATGAAACACTTGAAATCAAGGGCTGTGAAGAATTCACGGTAATTCGCACGAACGTCGTTGGCGGCTTTGAGCCTACACGCATTCAACGGGAGGTCGACGCGTTGCGTGACAACGGAGGCGATGTGACTTTCGTTGAATCGCCAGTCGCTTGCGCTGTATATCATCGGTTGCCGGCGCGCAAAGGTTACCCGCATCTTGCCGAGACGGACGTTTTGGTATCGATTCCGTCCGCATATCCCGGCGTGATGCTCGATGGAGCATATTTGCCAGCCGGTTCTCCCCTGCTTGGCCGGGTTGAAGGCTCGCCACAAGGTCACATGATTCAGGCACTAGGCCGCACCTGGCAGTTGGTGAGTTACCATCCGCACAACGGCGGCGGCGGCCCTCCTTGGAATAAAGACCGGCACGGTTTGCATACCTATTACACAGAAGTTCTGTCATGGATTCAACGCGCACGAATCTAATGAAATCAATTCGCACCATCCAAGACGGCCGCGAAGCTCTGTGGCGCATCACGGAAGCCGACCGGGAGAACTTGTTCCGCCTGCTGTTTCATCGTTACCCAGATAACGAATGGGGCACGTTCTTCCGGTTTGGGTTCCGGCGAACGCGATGGGGTATCCTGATTACATGGGTTGATGCTATAAAACCGGAATCAGGCGACCTTGATCGCAGCAGCTCGCTCGTGGAATTTCGCCCTGCCTACATCCGCCGGGCATTGGCAGCACTTGAGTCAGATGAACTCGCCGTCGGCGTGATTCACTCGCATCCTCAAGACTGCGCCCCATTTGCCAGCCGTGCCGATGATGACATGGATTCCTACTTCGCCGAAGAGTTCGAGCGATTTGGCAACGGACGCCCGTATGCCAGTCTCATTGTTTCTCGTGCCGCGAACCGTGAGCTGTCTTTTAATGGTCGCGTATTCGACCGAGGAGACTGGCTGCCGGTGAAAAACTGCCTCGTCGTCGGCGAACAATTATTCCGTGAAAAGGCGTGCTTGGAATATGAACAATTTAGCACGACTCGCGAACCCGCAGCGAATGATGAGATGCAAGAACGACTCGCCCAACTTCTTGGCACAGGTGCTCCGCAGCGACTCCGTAACTCGGTGATTGGGGTTGTGGGATGCAGTGGCACCGGTAGTCCGGCAATTCATTTGCTGGCGCGCGCCGAAGTTGGCGAGCTTGTGCTGGTTGATCCGGGACATTTCAAATCGTCCGGGCATCAGCGCAACCACGCGAGCCGGTATGCCGACCTTTCCTCAAACCCTGCTCCAACAAAAGTCGCGCTCGCATCCAGGTTGGTCAGAGAAGTCAGCCCCACTACCAAAGTGACTGGCTTTGTGGGCGATCTCCTCGACGAAGTTGTGCTGGATGAACTGGTTCGTTGCGATTTAATTCTTGGTTGCACTGATTCCAATTATGCGCGGGCGGCTTTGGGTGATATGGCTTCGCATTATCTTGTGCCCGTTCTCGACTTCGCGGTGCAAATGCGCGCCGAGAATGGAATCCTCCGAGAACAAATTGGTGAGATTGGCCGTTATGGACCTGGACTTCCCTGTCCCTGGTGCAGGGGCAGAATCAGTGTGGAAGGAATCCGGTATGAGACCGCCACTGATGCCGAACGCCAGTTCAAAGCAGCGGCGGCAGCGGAAGCCGAGCAACGAGGCGTGGACGGAGCACAGTATTGGGGCGGAACACCTCCGCCAGAACTTACCGTCGGCTATCTGACGACGGTTGTGGGTGCGATGGGGGTAGGCTACGCACAAAATTTATTGCTCGGCTCCGGAAAACTGCCGCATAACCGTTTTCAGTTTGACCTTGGCTTTTCGTCCCTGGGAGTTGTTGCAGATGAGCGTCCGGCACGCGCTGACTGTGCTTGTCGGCGAGCGATTGGCTGGGGTGACCAGGCGCGGGCTGATCGAAGTGTTTCGCAGCCATCTCACTGGACACGAACAACAATAATTTTAAACGATTAAAGGCTGTCGGGTTTGATGCCAGTCATTTCCTAAAAGTCTGGATGAGGCAAACGTTTGGACGGCCCCTGCCACACGGCTGGGTTGGTGGAAGGGTTCAAAATTCCTGATTTCAAAATTGAGGCTCGGTTCACAAGTCTGCGTGAGGCACTCAACAACCGCGAGATCCATAACGGTGGATTAGTTCACGGATTGTCTTTGCTTTGGGATTGGTTTTGGACGAGGACTGGACGCAGCTATTGACAAATCGTGGTCACAGTTGGTTTGCGGACTTGTCTCGGCTAAGGATTGGGCGCGGACTGGCCAAGCATTCGGACTGGACATGGTCACGGACAAGTTGCGGCCACGGTCGGTTCACGGATTGGACACGGACATGGACTGACCGAGTTTGCGGACGTTGCATGGACGCCAAGCGGACTGAGGCGTGACTGTTGCGTGGACATTGCCTGGACGTTGCCCGGACACCGCTCGACAGTTGCCTGGCACAAGCACCCTGATGATTCATTTGATACTGCGTGGATGATTCGCGGGACGCCACACAAGATGTTGCCCGGACACTGCTCGGCTGATTCTCGGCAGTTGCCCGGTAATTGAGCCGGATACTGCGCGGATGCGTTGCCGGACATGACGCGAGTTGTTGCGCGGACTGCTTCGCGGACGCCAACTGTCCGCTTCGTGACTTGCCAACCGGACGCCAACCCGGATGCTTCGTGTCTGCCAAGCGACCTGCTTCGTGACTTGCTATGTGGACTCCACCGGCAATTGCCAAGACACTTCCGGGCAGTTGCGCCAACCATTGCGCGGACATTCATCGGTATTGCGTGAGATGTTTCCCGGCAACTGCTCGGACACTGCGCGGCAGTTGCCCGGTAAACACCCGGATGCTTCGCCGGACGCAACGCGAGTTGTTGCGCGGATGTTGCGCGGCGTGCGGCCTTATTTTTTGATAAGGGGATGGTGTCATCCTTCCCCATTCCATTTATGCGTCTAGCAATGCCTCATTTTTCATGGTCGCGTGAACGTATAGTTTTTCACTCCGGCGCGTGATGGATGCTCCAATTTTTTGTCGGTTGCTCGTTCCATCATGTGCTTACCGTCAATCTGTTTGGATGGCTTTCGCACTGAGCGGGCGATTCTGAAATCGGAAGCGGAATGGAGCAGGTCGGCAGTGGCCTGAACGGACGACGGCGAAATGGAGCGGATTTCAGAACGCCCGTTGAGTGCGCCGCCGTATAGGTTCGGTTGGATGCGGCGATTTGTCTGGCCGGTTGCTGAATACCTGGAAGCAAGCCGGCCAGTCAAAGAGCCGTGCCGAATCCATTATTGGATGCTCTGGCTTCGTTGCCCGGTATCTTTAGCCGCGCAATCGTTTTCTCTGCGGTCGGGTCAACGTGTCCACCCATTCTCGCGGGGTGCATAGGTTGATGCCGAAGGGTTTCTCCACCACCGTCAAATCCCGGTCGCGGGCAATGATCGTGTGACATCCGGCGGTCAATGCCGCTTCAATGAATTTCTCATCCTTGAAATCACGGCACACCATTTTCCCAATCGCCTCCCACTCCACCCACAAGGCCGACGTTCGCAAGGCATCCACCCACAGCCCGGTATTCGTCGTGAACTGTTGCTCCTGCTTCACCCGTTCCAGCCCCGCCTCGTATTCGGCGAGAATGTCTTCGGTCATCACCGGCGTTATCATGCCACGCAGCCACGCCTTGAGGCACAGGTGAGGCTCGTGACGCCAGAAGACGCCCGCGACAAAGACGGTGGGGTCAATGACGACCAGATTCATCACGCACCTGGGCGCAACGCCTGATTGACAATGGCTGCCGCCTGACGAGGCGAATGTCTGCTGGCGGGTGTTTGTTCCAAAAGTCTTGCGATGACCTCTTTTCCGGGAGCCTTTACCGGACGGATCAATAGGCCATCTTTGCCCAAGTCGAACACATTCAGCGGGCCTCCATTTTCCAATCCTTCACGGCGGCACCACCACAACGGAAAGACCGTCTGGCGTTTCGAGGTCAAGGTCATCGTCATGGTCAAAATCTTCATTGTAAGGATTTATTACCTGAAAATGCGATTTGTCAAGGGTTTCGCCCGGATTTTGCGGGTGCAATTTTGTGACGCTGTGGCACAAAGCAATCGAAAATTTATGTCAGACTTGTCAATTGACATGAAAGAAAAGAGTCAAAACACGGCGGAGACAAGGCGGATGGCGCATTGGAAAAACTGAACCATTCCATGTTTTCCGCTGTCGCCCATAAAAATCTGGCGGATGCCCGGAAGTATTTCGATGAGCATCTGGCGCAGAATGATTATTACGCTGCCGGTGAAATCCGCCCCGGCCAGTGGATCGGCGCGGGGGCGGAACGGTTGGGATTAAAGAGCCAAGTCACCTGCGACCAGTTTCATGCACTCTGCGAAAATCAAAATCCCGCAACTGGCGAACGGCTGACACAGCGGCAACAAAAGGAAGGCCAACGCCGGGTGTTCTATGATTTTACCTGCTCGGCCCCGAAATCGGTATCCGTCCTGGCGGTGACACTGGACGACCAGCGATTGATTGAAGCACATGAGGAAGCGGCCAAGCTCGCGTTCCGTGAACTCGAAACCTTCGCCGCAACTCGTATCCGCAAGCATGGCATTGAAAACCGTGACCGTGTGACTGGCAATTTGGCGGCTGCATCATTCGTGCATGACAGCTCCCGCGCGCTTGATCCGCAGTTGCATACGCATTTCACAGTGTTCAACGCGACATTCGACGAACGTGAACGCTGCTGGAAAGCCCTGCAAGCGCGGGGAATGTATGACGCGGTTCGCTACGGCACGGCGGTTTATCGGAATGAACTGGCCAAGCGGGTGCAACAAATCGGGTATCGGATTGCTCCAGCCAAGCATGGTTTTGAAATCGAAGGCGTGAGTGATGAGGTATTGCAACGATTTTCCAAACGGTCGCAGCAGCGGGACAAGGTGGTCCAGGAAATGGAACAAAAGCTGGGGCGGAAACTGACCAACAATCAAATTGCTCATGCGGTGCATCAGAGCCGGGCGAAAAAGATCAAGGGCATCTCGACGGCAGAAGTGCGCGAAAAGCAACTGGCTCAGTTGTCGCCGGATGAACGGCAAGTGTTACAGAGTATTTGCGCGTCAGCAACCGGCCGGCCTTCCGCGTTGACACCAGCGGATGAAAACCAAGTTCTGACCCACGCCGTCAGCCATGTATTTGAGCGCAAGTCCGTGGTGCCGGAACATGAGTTGCTGGGAGTGGCGCTGTCGCAACGTCCGGGCGAAGTGGATTTGCCGGCGTTGAAAGCTGCGGTGAAGCAATCGCCGAACTTGGTCAGGACAGAATACGGATTTTCGACCAGGGAAATTTTGGCCACGGAACTGGATTTGATTCAGACGGTCAACGCGGGTTGTGATTCGGTCGCACCATTGCATCCCGGCTATCAGCCTGCCGACTGGTTAAGTGAGGATCAGCAACGGGCAATTTACCATGTCCTGTGCACCAGTGACCGCATCACCGGCCTGCGTGGGCTGGCAGGCACAGGCAAAACCACGGCGTTGCGCGAACTGGTTGTTGCCTGCAAAGAGGCTCGTGTCGAACCGCTGTTCTGCGCGCCGACGGCGGCAGCAACGGATGTCCTTCGCAAGGAAGGATTCGATGCGGTCACGCTGCAAAGTCTGTTGTTATCGAAGCGTTCACTGTCCAAGCGAAACCTGGTTGTGCTCGATGAAGCTGGGGCGGTGGGTATTGACGACATGAAGCGGCTCTTCGATTTGGCGAAAGATTGCCGCGTTCTGCTCTGCGGCGACACGGGCCAGCACGCTTCGGTGGCGCGTGGTGACGCGCTGCGGATTTTGGAAAAACATTCCAAGTTTCAATCCGGTCAGCTGACCCGCATTCGCCGGCAACGCCGTGCCGAATATCGCAAGGCCGTCGAACTGGCCGCGCAGAAACGAACGGTGGAAGCGTTTGCACAACTCGAACGCATGGGCGCGGTCACGGAGCTTTCGGGCGACAATCTTCACGGTGAAGCCACGAAGTCATATTTGAAAGCATTGGCGGCAAACAAATCCGCGCTGCTGGTCGCGCCAACGTGGAATGAAATCGAAGCCGTAACGGAGAAAGTCCGCGCCGCGCTGAAAATGTCCGGTCGGCTGGCCGGTGAAGACAAGGAGTTTCAAGTTTTCGATTCGCTGTCATGGACGGAAGCGCAGAAACGGGATGCGCGGCAATACCGTCCCGGCATGGCGCTTCGGTTTCACCTGGCGGCGCATGGTTTTGACAAAAATGAATCCGTCGCGGTGGTCGCCATCGCCAATGATTCGCTCAAGGTTCAACGCGCCGATGGTTCGGAAGATGTTTTCCCATTGGGTGCGGGCCGTACCTGTTTTGATGTGGGGGAGAAACGGAAACTGAAAGTCGCTGCCGGTGACAAGCTGCTGCTGCAATCGAACTGGCAGCAGAGATTCGTGAATGGCGAGTTGGTGGAAGTGAGGGCCATTCAAGGCGATGCACTCGTGCTGGCCGATGGCCGGGTGATCCCCGAAAATTATCGCACGTTCACGCACGGTTACGCCGTCACCTCACACGCCGCCCAAGGCAAGACCGTGGATGAAGTGTTGGTCGTGGCTTCATCGCGTTCGTTGCCCGCCGTCCATCAGGAACAATTTTACGTCAGTATCTCGCGCGGGCGCGACACCTGCCGCGTTTTTACCGATGACGCCGAGTTGTTGCGCTCGCACGTCACCCGGTCCAGTGCGCGACTGGCGGCTGTGGAAGTTGTCCCGCGCGTTCACCGCCGAAAATTCATCCAGCGTGTTTTGCAGCGCGGCCATCGCTTCCTGAAAAAATTCCGTCAAAACATCTCGCGACCCCGTTCGCTCCGTCAAGGCATCGAACAAATCCATGAACCATCTTATGAATACCAACGCCAATCCCGCCGCCACATCTCCGTCTAGCCTGCGCGACAATCCCTGTTTCGACATTGATCCCACCGTGGCCACGCTCAACGTGTTTGCCGACGATGAGCGCAGCTATCAACTGCCATACGCCCAATTTCTCTATGCAGAAATGGTTCCCAATCCAGCCTTGGAAAAAGAGCCGGATGCGCCGCCACAAAAGTTGTTGATCTGTTTTGCCATGGCCGAGGTCGCGGTGCTTGGCAGCGGCCTCAAGTCCCTTGACCGGGCGATTCAGAAATATGAATTGAAATTAGTGAAGTCGGCGGACCGGCGTTACGCGGCCACATTGAAAACCCATGTTGCCGCCGTCGTCATCACTTTGACCAAGGAGACGCCATGAATCCCGAACGCAAGGAATTCCTCAATCTGCTGTCGCTGCCCGGACGCATCAGCGCCACGGAAGCCGCGTGGAAGCTCGGCTTTGAAACCGATCACATTACCATTCTTACCAGCGCCGGACTGCTCAAACCATTGGGCCATCCGCCGCCAGGCGCCATGAAATTCTTTGCGGCGGTGGAAATTGAACAAAAGAAGAACGATGCCAAATGGCTGAACAAGGCCAGCGAAGTCATCCGGCTCAAGTGGAAGGACAAGAACGAACGCGCGGCGAAAAGCCGGGCGCTAAAAGGTTCCGTATCCGCAACCAACGGAAACAATTCCCATGACCGTCATTCCTGAATCAGCGGCGTGCTCCGCGCTTCCATTATACGGCGCGCGATCGCCGTCAAGGTCGTGCGCTCCGCGCCTCCACCTGTGACTGCGCCCGCTTGCGCCGTGGGAATCGCTCTTAAGAATCACGCCGTGCAATCTGCATCGCCAGTGGTCATTCCCAATAATCATCATTGTGATCACAATGCGCCGAATGGTGCAGCGGCGGAAAAGGGTCGAACGCGTCCTGTGGCGGTGGTGGCGGTCCCGGCAGATGGATGAAAAGGGCTGGCCGGACATGGGACATAGGCTTTCCTCCCTTTCGTCGCAATGCGCCGCTCAATACCCACACCAACAAAGCCAGCAAGAGATAGATGGCTCCAACAAGAAAGGAGAGGGCGTGTTCGTGGATGAATCCATCAAGGTGTTTCAATCCCGACGCTTCCAGTTCGAGTGCTTTTATTTGCCAAGGTTGCATGATGGCCTCCTATGCGGCAACGGCGGGTGCCGCTGGTTCGGTGTTCCGGTTTCCAATGATGGCCTTCTGTTGCCGCTCGTATTCACTGAGGGACGGCATTTCCACCGGGGCTTTGCGGGAATACGCCCGCGCCATAGCCCGGCTGTTGTGGCCAAGATTCACCTGGGCAAACCGTTCGGGATAGCCCGCCGTCTTTGCCCGTTCTGCCCAAGCATAACGATAGCTGTGCAACGAGACGCCTTTGATGCCAAGTCCGGTGCAACGTTGTTTGAACTCCGTGGCGCGGTCGCCGGAACGGACGGTTCGCAGATACGGAAACAGCGGGCCGCTTCCCGGCAGGTCGCGCAAGATTTCCTCCATGTCTTCATCCATGCGCATGATGGCGATTGTTCCGGTCTTCATGCGCTTGTAGCTGATGACGTGGTTGTCCCAATCAACGTTCTCGGCTTCAAGGAACGCCAGGTCGGATTGCGATGCGCCCAAGTGCCACGCCAGTTTATAGAATGCCTTGCGTTCTGGATTGTTCTCGCGGGCGACAATCGCCAGATGTTCGGCCAAGGTGATGGCGCGCTTTTCTTTGAACTCGACGCCTGGCCACTGGCGTTTCGGCACGAGCGGCCACGGCAGCCAATTCATGTCCACGCAGAAATTGTGCAGGCGGCGCAGATAGACGTTGGTGGAAACCGTACCCATTTGCAGAACCTTCAGGATCATTTCACCTTTGGTTTCAATGATGACCTGCGGAAGCAACGGGATAAACGCCTTGTCCTTGGCGGCAGTTTTCCAGCGGTGTTGGTTGGCTCCCTGTTTGGTGTTGGTCAACGCTTCAATGGCGTGCTGCCACGTCCGCGTGGTGATGCCGTTGTCGCTGCCCGCCAGATACACTTTGGCAATTTGGAGATTCAGCACCGGCTGGCGTTCCGCGTTGTTCTTGGCTTCGATGACCTGCCGGGCATCGTCTGCATTGGTGGTGCCGAGACTGGTGCGTTTGCCGGTCTTGGTGTCCACGCAGTAGTAGGCTCCGCCGCGGATTCCACGGCAGATGAGACGGTAACGTGTTTTCATATTTTTCACGCAACCGCGAGAATAACTCAGGCCGAATCCGAACAGGTAGCCGATAGCGGGCGGATTACGCCGGACTATTCTGGTTTCCTACGGATTGGAAAATTGGTGTCCGTTTTGGTGTCCGTTTGGACTCCCGAACCTCCTAAACCGCTACTGCACACGCAGTTGGAATTGGAGGCGAGGGTCGGAATCGACCGAGTCTCGTCTTCCACAAGCCACTCGAAATCAATCGTCTATGGCATCGCTGACTGTTTGACTATAAACGAGTTACGTTTATTGTCAACACATATCCGGCCATATCTTTTCTTACCAGTTTTAGCCCTGTTAAAAGGGTCCGTGCTGGCACTTTTGCTGGCACTTTTTTTGTCTTTTTGGTTCTTTCAAATAGAGCTTGACAAACCGCTCAAATGAATATACGCTTCCGCTGGCTTCAAGAAGCCAGCGGAAGCGTATATTCATTGTGTATTTATCAATCGTCCAAAATTCTGAGACTTGACAACACAGTGTCTTACCCGTATGCTCCTACGGAGCATACGGGTAAGACACTGTGAATTCCACTAAACCGCCAACACAAGTCCCGATGGACCGATGGGAGTTTTTTTTGCGGACGTTAGGCAATCATGTGTCGGTGGCCAGCGAAATAAATCTGACTGCTCGTTGCTGGAAACTTTTTACTCTCCGCCGCGCGATCAGCGCGATAACCAAATCGAATCAGGAAGTGTTACGGACAACTTTTCCACCTGCTCATGTGGTCATTGAGCAGCTCAAGCGGATGGGCTGGATACACTCAATCAAGGTGCAATCTCCGAACGGCGCTGAGTTAACAGATTTTCTGCTGCTGGATATGGAAGCCGGAAAAGGCGAACCTATTTATCCGCTGGAACTTCTTCAGGCTTATTTGCCGGCCGGCGTCGTCTGTTATTTCAGCGCCATCAACTACTACGAACTGACCACACAGGTTGTCGCGCATCACCATGTCGCCCGGCTCAACCCGCCGAGAGCAAAAAATAGTTTGGCGGCGGTTGACGCGACGGAACCGGAGTCGGCGGGTGAATCCGTGGAACGAAACCCGCTCGGGACAGAAATTTTTCATTTTGAGGATGTTGGTTATTACCTGAATAAACGCGATGTCTCACTTGTTCCCGGTATCCAGTTTCGCGTGGTGTCACCACGTTGCTGGCTGCGAATCACAACACTGGAGCAAACGTTGCTGGATGCACTGATGCAACCGGTTCGCTGCGGTGGTGAAGCGGTTGTTCTGGAGGCGTGGGAAACTGGTGTTAAGCAAATTGACGCTGACCGCATGGTCGAACATCTGGCAAAAATACAGCGTGATGATCTTGACCGGCGCGTGGGTGCTGTTCTGGAAATGATCGGTGCTGATTTCGCAGCATCAACATTGGGTCATCGGCTGAATGCAATCAGAGAACGATTGATGACACAGGATCTTCCTGAAATTTCACTCTTGGCCGGTTTTGAATTCCCGGAGCGGAACAATAATTGGAAGGTTCGGACTCCGTAACTATTGATTGCAATGAACCGCGAAAGCCGAGAGCACTGGATCAACGAAATTCTCAACGAGGTGTTTCTGGCTGTGATTGCTTGGGAACCGCTCAGGAATGCTCTTATTTTCAAGGGCGCGCGAATTTTGAATCTGCATCTTGGGGACAATCGTCAGTCGCTCGATATTGATAGCAACATCGCACCCGAGTTGGTTGCGTCCACCCCAGACCTCGGAGCGCAGGCAAGTTTTCTGGAGGAGCAAATTCTACCAGCGTTGCGACGCCATTTCGAGTACCAAAATCCAGTCAAGTTCAAGCTAGGCAGGGTAGAAGTTGTTCGGAAACCACCGAAAGGCCACTTGCGTGGATGGAATGCGTTTCTTTTGAGAATTGAAGTTCAAGACAACAGCATGGCTGGAGTCCGTGGGTTGCCGATGCTGGAAATTGATGTGGCCGCGCCGGAGACGCTCGGCCCGGACGCTGTTGAGACGCTCAACGTCCAGGGAATTCCGGCAAGGGTGTATGCCCTGCACCGCATCGCCGGAGAAAAACTCCGTGCTTATCTTACGTCGCTTCCGAGTTACCGGCGAAAGATGAAAGGCGGCGACAGAGAATTCCGTGTAAAAGACCTGCACGACATCGGCCGGATTCTGCGCGCACGTCCCGTCTCGGATGCCAAATTTTGGACCGAGGCTGCTCACGAGTTTCAACTGGCCTGCCAGTCTCGTTTGGTGGATTGCCGTGGGCTGGAATCATTCATGGAAAACTGGTCACAGGCTCGCGAACGCTACGAGACCGATGCGAGCCTGCGAAATGTTCCCTTTGATGAAGCCGAACACGCGCTGAAAACCGTTGTGGGATTGATTGAGAAGCAAGGAATCTTTCCGCTGGAATTCCCCACAACTTGATGTTGGCAGCGACTGGTCAGGTTTCAAAACCAGACATGCAAACTCCGAGCGTGATTCCTAAGTGCCATTCGATGGCGAAGCGAACGCGGTCAAGGTGGAGGCGACGGGCGGCAGGGCGCACAACCTTGACGGCGTGAGCGAGCCATATAATGGAGGCACGAGGCACGCTCGGTATGCGAATGCGAAATCCACCACGCATTTTTGTTCTTCCACGATGGACAATCGCGTTTACTTTTTTAGTTGTGCCAATATAGAGGCATTCGGTGGTGTTTTATATGAAACGCCGCCACCGCAAATGCCTTTGCTGCAAAAAATGGTTCACCACTGATCCCCGCAATCATCATCACCAACGGTTCTGCACGCGAGCACGTTGCCGCAAGACCAGCAAGATTTTGAGCCACAAGCAATGGCTGGCAAAACCGGGGAATCGGAAACTAGGGGGCGGACCGGCTGAGGTTGAGCGAGTCCGGGCATGGCGCAAGACGCATTCACAATATTGGAAACGCACATTCCCCTTATTCCACCGACGTTAAATTGCGCTACAGAGATTTCATCGTCGCCACTCGCACCCTTCTGCCATCATGAACAAATGCTTTTCAGTTTTCTGGCTGGGAGGCGTAACGAACCCATGTAACAAACCAGAATCCAGATTGTATGAGTCGAAAGAACACAGAACGCCGGTCAAGCAGCACCGCTATATATGTGCGCAAGTCCACGCATCATAAGCATTGCTCGGCCCGAAAGCAGATGGTTGTAATCCGCGAATTTGCCAAGCGCAGGGGTCTGCAAATCGCGAAGAAGT
>JBEKJN010000022.1:0-18157 GCA_050011235.1 Verrucomicrobiota bacterium
AATGATTTCGATGTTATTGCTGTTGGTTGGCATCAGCAGCAAAAGATCAAAGCCATTCGTCCGGAGTACGGCGGGTGAATCGCACGGAACGCCCTCGAACCAGCCTTCGTGATAAAGCGCTTTTCCGTCCAGCGAAATTTCCACGGTGCGCGGGAAAAGGTAGTTTCGCAAAAAGAAATAATATCCGCCCCGGCCTCCGTTGTCCTTGCCGATCAGCCCCGATAAAAAGACGCGTGCGTCCGGCGCCAGGGCGAGATCCAACGACCGCCCGTAGGCGGACAGGGGGATGCACATGGAATCCCGTTGGACCAGGTTGGTTATTTGCTCCAACTCCGCTGCGCGCTGGCTCAGGTTCGGCAGCGTCATCGCGTTGGCCTGCTCTGGTCCGGGAAAAACCTGCGGCCACGCGAGCCAGACCGCCGTCACCCCAATCAACACCGTCGCCAGAATCACGGTCCATTGCGGGCGCGGCCTGGCGGGTGGGGTTGCTTTGTGGCGGTTGGGTTGCGGCATGTTTTTCAGCGCGACAAAAAATTGTATTTAAAAATGCACCAGAAAGCATGGAAACCGTCGCGCCAGCCAATTTTTTTTCCTTCCGCGTAGGTGCGCCCGTGATATGAAATGGCCACTTCGTAAATGCGCACCTTCAACCGTGCCACCTTGGCCGTGATTTCCGGTTCAAAGCCAAACCGGTTTTCGTGAATTTGAATCTTTTGAATGATTCCCCGCTGAAAGGCTTTATAGCAGGTCTCCATGTCGGTCAGGTTCAAATCCGTCGCCATGTTCGAGAACTTCGTCAAGAACCTGTTCCCTACTGAGTGCCAGTAATACAGCACGCGATGCGCATCCGAACCGATGAACCGCGACCCGAAAACCACGTCCGCCTTGCCGGCCAGAATCGGCGCCAGCAATTTGTAATACTCCGCCGGGTCATACTCCAAATCGGCATCTTGAATGATGACCACCGGCGCCGTCGCATGGGTAAATCCGGTCCGCAATGCCGCGCCTTTGCCTTGATTGTGCGAGTGCCGCACCAGCGTGACGCGGGCATCGCTTTTGGCGGCCGATTCCAATTTTTCCCACGTGCCGTCCGTGGAAGCGTCATCCACAATGACCAGTTGCGTCACGGGCCGTTGCGCCAGCACCGTTTTAATGACCTCTGACACCGTCCCGGCCTCGTTATAAACCGGCATGACGGCCGAGAGACACGGCTCGACGTCGGCGTTGGTCTTGATTTCGCTCATTCGCTTTTTCAGGCCTTCAATGGGAACCGTCAGGCTTGAACGGCAATTATTCAGAATGTGCGAAAGAAAACAAGCCCGGCATGGAGTGAAGATTTTTTTACACGAATTACACGAATTCACACCAATTAATTCGTGGTAGGGACGCACCGCTGGGGCGTCCGTGATTGATGCCCCAATCGGGCAAAAAGCATTTCGGCTCTCACCTCGCATTTCCCTTCCGGGATTGCTTTTGCCCCTCAAATGCCGCAGGCTCGGACAAACTACCAACCGCCATGAAACGAACCGCATTCCTATTGCTCTTGAGTTCTTGCGCGGCGTTCGCCGCCACGGAGGAACAAATCAACACCAACTTCAACGTCGCGCCCGGCGGTACGCTGGTCGTGAACGTGGATTTCGGTTCCATCACCGTCGGCACCAATGCCACCAGCGGAGTCACCGTGGACGTCTGGCGCAAGGTCAGCCGAAAAAACGCGGCCAAGGAACAGGAGTTCCTTCGGGAATATCCGGTCCACTTTACTCAGGACGGCGCGACTGTGACGGTGCGGGCGGAGCACCTTGAAACCGATGGCTGGTCCTGGTGGCCATGGAGCGGCCGGTATCAAAACGAGGCAAAATACACCATTCACGTGCCGGCGCAGTTTAACGTCCAACTCAAGACGGCGGGCGGCGGCATCTCGGTCAATGACCTTGCGGGGGATACCAAGGCCGACACCAGCGGCGGCGGGCTGAGTTTCACGCGATTGCATGGACCGCTGGACGGCCGCACTTCGGGCGGCGGCATCCGTGTCGCCGATTGCGACGGGGCGCTCAAGATTCGCACCAGCGGCGGCGGCATCACTGTGACCGGCGGTGCCGGCACGCTCGATGGCCATACGTCGGGGGGCCAGGTCACCGTGAAGGACTTCCAAGGGAATACACACGTCGGGTCGAGCGGAGGCGGCATCACCATCGAGAATGTCGTTGGTGAGATTGAGGGGTTCACATCGGGCGGGGGTGTTTCTGCCGTGTTACCATCGCCGTTGCTTCATGCGGTGGACCTTTCAACGTCAGGTGGCGGCGTGACCGTGCGCCTTCCGGGAAATGCCGCATTTGAACTGGACGCCGCGACCTCCGGCGGCGGCGTAAGCAGCGAATTCCCGGTGACCGTGGTAGGTGAGATGGAACACGGCCATCTGAAAGGCCCGGTCAACGGCGGCGGCAAAACCGTTCGGTTGCGAACCAGCGGCGGCGGCATTCAAGTGAAGAAATTTTAAGCCGCGCTTTGGCGGCGCGATGCCGGCTTGACGAAACCTTTGTCGGTGTGCTGCGCAAATCGGTTACCGCTTGGAAAGCTCGCAGAGTTTAACCGCGAAAAACGCTAAACATGCGAAAGTACTGAACGGAAATTATTTCGAGACCACAATTCGCGTCAGCGAACAACACAATTTGGGGCATCCATCTTGTGACGGGCTTGGGAAGCCAATTTGGCATGGTTTGCGGTTTGAACCGCTTCTGGCAAGTCGCAACCGGCGCTGTAAGAAGCCGGAAGCCGGGCATAAAGCTGGGGGCTGCGTTTCCGAATCATTGCGGCCAGCCAGTGACGGGTAAACATCCAGAGCCAATCACGGCCCGTGTTCCCGCTGCCGCGGATTTTCCGGCGGAAACGTGGATTGTGGAAGTAAATCACGTCCGCCCGGACGGCGAGCCGGCGAATCCATTCGCGCGGCAACTCCACGTCCAGCCACGCGCTGGCTTCCCGCCACACGGCCCCGGCGACGACGGCCGGGATGATAGGTGTGTCGCGCTCAATCCACAGCCACCGGCAACGACGGGGAACATATCTTCTGCACACGACCGTCTCATGCTCAATTTCCGGACGCGGCGCGGGGCGCGCTGACAACCGCGCGGCGTCAACTTCATCCAAATCAAATATCCAGCCCATAATGCGGTCAAGTTACATCAAGCACAGGGACAAATGCTGTCCAACCCTGAAGATTTGGGTCGTGGGCTGCTACATTGTGAAACCAGAATTTGAAAACGAATTTAAGATGTGCTGCGAGGGACTCGGCTTCCAGCCACAGTTCGGGGAATTTCTTTGCCACAGCCGGAGCAACTGATTCAAGCGGGCGTGTTGTTTGCCGCCTAAAGCTTGTGGGTCAGAAGTGGCTTGTTCAGGGCGACGTTTTGGCAGCTAAAAATTTTATTGGCTTTCTCCCCAGTATTCAGGAACTGGAATTATTGTCTCAAAGCAAACATCGTAGCCATGTTTCAATTCACTGACCTTGGTAAAGTTGCCGCCATACCCAGTCCCTTTGAAATAGACAAAGCATTGTGTCATGGGTTTGATTTTGGTGGTGCAGATGCCGTGAATCGTGACGCAAAACTTATCAAATCCAGTTCCGCGCGTCACCGAGTGCGGGAAAAATTCGACAATGCCGTCTGGCGTTTCAATTTCGACGGGCGTGTCGCGGTTCAAGTCTTTTGGCAACGGAATATCTTTGGCGATGAATCTGCCCACGTCCCGATTACAGCGCAAATCCCATTTCAGGTCAACAAATGAAAACGACTTCCTTCTGCGATACGCGCTTGGCAAATTGTCCCCAGCGGTATTTAATTCCGCCACCGGACATAAATATGCGTATTCCCGACCCCGTTAAAAAATGCGTGGTTTTTATTGGAATAAAAAAACCATCTGATTCCAATGAAAAAATAATATATCTTGGAACGGGCTTCTTGGTTTCAATCACAGCAAGCATTCCTAATCAGAGTTTTGTTTATTTGGTTACAGCTAAACATGTAGCTGTTGAGATTGGGGAGGATGATTTTTATGTCAGAGCAAATTCAAAGGATGGGAAATCGGTGATTTTAAGGGGCGGGAATAATGTTAAATGGTCATTTCACCCCAACCCAGATTGGCCAGCGGATGTGGCGGTTATTCAAATGATTTTTCCGAGGGATATTTTTAATACCACACTTGATTATGCAGCTATCCCCACGAATATGTTTTTAACCGATGAAGCGAGATCGGACGAAGGAATAGGTGAGGGCGATGATGTTTTCACAGTGGGATTGTTTTCGCACCACACCGGGAGCGAAAAAAACATTCCCATTGCCGATCCAGTTTCAACGTCACGCCTCCCACGTCCACGTTGTCGAGAAAATGCGATCCGTCAGCGTCGAAGCCCGCGCATAACCGGTCAACCAAACGCGGCACGCATATCTTGTTGCGATTTTGAATACCCAAATTTTGGCTCCGTCCAAAACGATGCCACTCGGCATCCTTAAACTTTCCCCGTTCACGCTCCTGAAGACGCTTTTTGTTTTCGTTCAGATAAGCAGCCGTCTTTGGAAATTTAAGAGCGAGTTCATCAAATGGAATCAGGCAGGCAACTTCGTCGGTTACTTCGTAGGGAAATAGAATGTATTGCCGTTGAGGAAGTGGCGCATAACCTTGCACATCCGTGCCGCTGACCAGCGGATGCTGATTTTCTCCACCTGCTTGGGTGTCTTGCCCTCGACGAGTTTGCCCACGGTCTGCCGGACGATGTAGTCCACGATGTAAGTGGGCGTGTAATAAACGCCGCCGGCTTTCTTGACCTCCGGTTTATCATCCACCACGGCGTGGTGGCCTTCGGTCAGCCGGATGACTTTGCCGAGAAATTGTTCATAGACCTGCCCGAGGATGTCGGCGGAGATGACAGAGAATTGATAGGGGCTTTCGGGATAATAAAGACCGCGCAGGATGTCGCGCAGGAGTTTGTCGTCGAGGTCAAGATCGAGCGTCAGTTCGTCGGGCGCTTCGTGGCGGCCCGGCTCTTTCTTGAAATGGAACAGGCCGGAGTTGTAACGCGCGTCGGCGTCCTCGAAAAGTTTCGTCAGGCGCGGATAAACGCGGTTGCCATTGACGAGAGCGTTGAGGCGTCCGTAATCCTCGATGCCACGGTCTTCGCAGATGCGCAGGAAGATGATGCGGTCAATGATGCGCTGGACGGCAAAATTGAGTTCGCGCTGGGTAAGTTTTGGATTGCGGAGCGCGAGGTTGCGGGCCAGTTCCAGCCGCCAGCCCTCGATGGTGGCGAGGAAATCCTCGTCGAAATCCGACGTGCCTTTTTTGGCCCTGGTGGATTCGGCAAATTTGTCGAACGCGCCTTTGAGAACGGCGTCGCGGGAGAATCGCTCGTAAATCCAATCCCATTTCTCCGCATATTCGTGGAACGTGCAGTAGAAGATGCGCCCGATGGAAGCTTTGTCGTCTTTGTGCGGTTTGATCCGGCCGTCGTAAACGGCCAATTCCTCGAAATCGCTCAGGATGTTCAGCGGCAGTTTGGCTGACCATCCATAACTGCGCAGTTGGTGCGCGGGGCTGATGTCCTGCTTGATGTCAACGGACGGTTTCTTGGCTTCGAGGAAAAATTTGCGCACGCCGCCGATGCGAAAACAGTAATCCGGGGCTTTGGTCGCACTGCCCATGCGGATGGCGTCTTCATGAATGACGTCTTTGTAGGCTTCGGCGTAGCCTTGCTTGTTGTCAATGTCCCAGCCCAGCGCCGTGAAGAAAGGATCAAGGAATTCGCGGCGCAACTGGGTTTCGTTGTATTGCCCGGATTTGTAGGCGTCGAGCTGCTGTTCGAAGCGGGCAACCAGATCCAAAATTTCCCGGGGCGCGGACACGGACAACGCTTATCGCAAAGGACGCATCGGGTGAAGCAAATTATATACAAAAACGAGCCGCCCCGCTTGAGCGGAGCGGCTTTTTTATTTGGGCAAGAGCCTTGTAGTAAAGGCTAAGTCTCTCTATCCAAAGCCGCCGGTTGCGGCGCGGGTTCGGGTTGTTCCGCTTGGCTGGCCAGCAGCCAGGCGACAAAGGCCAGCAAAACCAGACCGCACAGATCAAGATACAGCGTCGCGCGGCTGGCATCCAGTCCGGCCACGCACGGGAACATAATGCCGAACAGGAGCAACTGCATAGCCAGCCATTGGCCGATGTGCTTCGCCGCACGCATCAGCAGCCACGCGAGCAACAGGAACAGCGGCAGTAAAATCAACGCGGCGGTGCCCCAAAACCCGAACAGCAGGTCGCTGAAATCCGCCAGCAGACCGTATCCGAAAGCAACAGCGGTGCTGAACAGGATGGTCAATGGCACGGCATGAGGCACGGCGGCGAGCGTGAGCGACAGCGACAGCAGCGCGAAGAGCAGCAGCCAGGCGCGTTCGGTTTCATACAGCACGGCGCGGGTGGTTTCACCGGGTTGTGGCAGTTGCGGCAGGGCGATGCCCATGCCTTTGTCGGTGAGCGCGTGGTCGAGACGGTAGGTGAGCACTGTGCCTTGACCGTTCCGTCCGGGTTTGATGTCGGTCGGCGTCATGCAGCCGTCGGGATAATTCAGTTTCGCCTTGGGCAGGTCGGGCAGGTTCAGCGTGAGGGTGAAGTCGCGGATTTCGCGCGGTTCGCGCACCTGAAAATACCAGAACGACAGGCCGCGGCTCTTGAACGCGATGCGGAAATCCATCGCCGCGTGCGGTTGGACGTCGCGTTCGAGCACGAGGCTGGAGTCCTTGATTTGCATTTCCGGCAGGACATCCTGGCCGTCAAGCGTGGCGCTGAGTTCGTCATACATGGCGCCGGAGGCGGGCAGGGGAAAGGTGAGCGTGCATTTCTGCGCGGTGTCGGCGGGGTTGCGCAATTTCCAGGTGAAGTTGCAGTCGTTCTCGTAACCGCCGTAGAACGCGGAACCTTTCTTGCGCGGGTTCTGCCGCAACGTCACCTCGTGGCGCGCGGCGACGAACGGGTTGCCGGTCACGGACACGTGCACGGTCTTTTTGCGGAGCAGGGCGGGTTTGGTGGGGTCTTCGGATTCGATGCGTTCGGTGGTTTCCACGGTATGATAAATGTCCACGTTCAACTCGCTTTGCTGTTGCTCGGCGCCCCAGATGGTCTGGACGGCGTTATAATTGGCCTGGGTGATGCGACCGTGTGTGCCTTGGAAATTGCTCAGCGTCTTGCGCAGATAAATTCGCAGCACGGAGATTGCGCCAGCGAGCAACGCGACGAGTAGGACGGCCCAGAACAGCCGGGTGGAGTTCCGGTAGAGCGTCCAGAGCAGGCTGGAGCCGCCGCCGGGTTCGGACGCGGGCCGGGTTCGAAACAGGGCCGTGAGAAAGACGGCGAGCAGGGCGGCGCCGAGGAACAGCGCGATGAGGGGTTCGACATCAGCCAGGTCGCTCGCGCGGCCCAGCAATTTGGACAGGATTTTCATGGCGGGTGATATGAGTTGGCCCGCGGGCAGCGCAAAGGGACGCGAAAGCCAGAAACGCAGCAAAAGTGAACGCCAACAGCTCGATCATATCCGCAACCACCGTTTTCGTGTCGCTCCGCCGGTCGCGCGGGCGAGGTTTTAATTATCGCCATGGCACACCGAAAATCGGAACGACGGATCAAAGGCACGCCACGACATGGATTGCTGCAACCACTCACACGAGCGGTGTCAGGAAGGATGAGGAACTGGCGTCCGGCAAATTACTTCGCCAGACGCGAGGGGATTAAAACCCGGCGCGGGCAAAATGTCAATAAATTTCGACGGTGACTCAATTCGATTGGGAGGTCGGGTCATCGCGCTGCGATGACCGCACCGCGTACAGCGGTGCAAAGGAAGCAAACCCAAGCTGTTCCACCCGTTGCACGCGGGCGAGGACGCCGCAGCGCGGCATCCTCACCACCATAAACCGAATAACTGCCTGAATTTCGGAGCGCGACGGGGGTTTTTGGCAGCGAAATTTTCCTGTAGAAAGTAGCGTTGACACATTTGGCGCGAACGTTTAGTTTATTGGCAAATACATACCGAGCCATGTTAATTCGCATTAGTTTGATCGTGGCCATCGTTGCGGCGCTGGCGGCGGGCGCATTGAGCTTTACTCAAGTGCGCGGCAAGATTAACACGTTGATTCAACAACGCGACGGCTATCACAGTGAACGGGACCAGGTCCAAGGCCAGCTTGACAGCACGAAAAAGGATTTGGCCAAGACCAAGGCCGACCTCAACCAAACTCAACAGGATTTAGCCTCTGCGAAGAAAGACCGTGACACGGCCGTGGCCACCGCCGCCGTACAAATCAAGCGTGCCGATGATTTGTCCGAGAAACTGACCAAGGCCGCCCAGGATCGTGACGAGGCCCAGGGGAAATTGGCCGCCTACGTGGACACCGGTCTGACTGCCAAACAAGTCACGGACCTTGGCCGCTCACTCAAGAACGCGCAGAACGCCATTGACGTGATCAACGCGGAAAAGCTTGTGATGAACCGCACCATTGACCGGTTGAACACCGAGCTCGCCAAATACATAGGGACAAACCGTGTCATCACGATGCGCACCGACTTGAGGGGCAGGATTTTGGTGGTGGATCCCAAATGGGATTTTGTCGTGCTGAACATCGGTGATGAGCAGGGCGTCAAGGAGGAAGGCGAACTACTGGTCAGCCGCGACGGCAAACTCGTCGCCAAGATAATCGTGCGCAGCCTTCAAAAGAACCGCTGTATTGCCAATATCGTCCCCGGTTGGAAGCTCGGCGATGTGATTGAGGGTGATGAAGTCAGTCCCGCGCATCCGGCTTCCTGAGATGAAACGCCGCGCCGTCAACTGGCTATGGCTGTTTGCGTTGGGCGCAATGCTGGCCGGGGTGAGCGGTTGCGCAACCAGTGATCCGGAAAACGCCTCGGTCCGCCCGTGGAACACGCCGCAAGGCTGGGAAAACGGCATGGGCGGCATGATGAACACGCAGCACCAGTGATTACTCTTCGACTTTGACGCACCGCGTCGGCGTCAAAACAAAATCCATCCGCACGTCGAGACTGCCCGCCGGAACCGTCTCCACGATTTGTTCATCAAAGGCGACCCCGCATTTGATGCCTTGAATTTCAGTCAGGAGGCGGTCGTAATAACTCCGGCCCCGGCCCAGCCTGCCCCCGCGCAGGTCAAACGCGACCCCGGGCACGAGAATCAACCCCAGGCGTTCCAGGGGAATTTCAGGACAACCGGCCTTCGGCTCGCGAATGCCGAATTGCCCCGACCCGATTTCTGTCTGCAGATTTTGCACCCGGCAGGCGATATAATCGTTGTTCACGGAATCATAGCGGGGCAGGGCGGTGATTTTTCCGCCGGCCAAAGTCTCTTCCAGCAGCGGCCACACATCCACTTCATCCGGCATCGACGCGAAAAACAGGATGGAGGCCGCGTTTTGCCAGAACGCCTGTTCTTTGAGCCGCGTCCGAATCAGGGTGGAAGCGGCCAGGCGCGCCGCCGGTGACAATTTTTGCAGCGTGGCGCGGATTTCTTTGCGGAGGATGGCTTTTTGTTCGTTCAAAGGGTTTGGTATAAATGTGACTGTAATCAACAATCACCAACCAGACTTGGTTCGTACGCGCTTGCCGTCAAAAACATAGCCATGGACATAGCCAAGATGATTGGTGTGTATGACGCAACGCAACCAGACTGTGTTGGTGTCGTCGTCAGAAATCGAAGGTGCGATAATTTCATAACTGGAGTTTTTGGCCGTAAACGAAGTCCAATTTGTGGCTGTTTGGCGGGAATGGTCGCCCGGACAAATCAAGATGCGAGGTGTAGCTAGTTCGTTAGACATTGAAAGAAAATCGGCAGGCATACGATTACCGTTGTCATCTGCCCACACCGTTGCCGCGAAGCAAATGGACGACATATAATTTCCACAACTAACTGATTCTGCGTGTTTTTTTAATCTTGGAAGCGATGCAAAAAATGCTGCAAGCAGGAAAAGCAAGATTCCCAAAGCAACGAACATGACGTCGCGTCTTTTCATTTTGGTTTGGCTTTTGCCTCGGCGAACTGCGCCCGCCATTTTTCGACGCGCTCCTTGATTTTCTTTTCCATGCCCTGCTCGGTCGGCTGATAATAAATTTTGTCCGCGCCGAGATAGTCCTGCGCCACGAAATGGCCGGGATGGTCGTGCGCATATTCGTAGCCTTTGCCATGACCCAGCCGTTCGGCGCCTTTGTAATGCGTGTCGCGCAAATGTTCCGGCACCGGCAGCGTCCGTCCCGACTTCACGTCTTCCAGCGCCGCATCAATTGCGAGATACGTGCTGTTGCTCTTGTTGGCGGTGGCGATATAGACCGTCGCCTCCGCCAGCGGAATCCGCGCCTCCGGCCAGCCGACAAATTCCGACACTTGCAACGCCGCATTGGCCAGCACCAGGGCCATGGGATCGGCGAGGCCCACGTCTTCCGCCGCGCAAATCACGATGCGCCGCGCGATGAAGCGCGGGTCTTCCCCGGCATGAATCATCTTGGCCAGCCAGTAAAGCGCGGCGTCCGGGTCGCTGCCGCGCATGGATTTGATGAACGCGGAAATCGTGTCGTAATGCGCGTCCTCGTCGTCATACACCACCGCCTTTTTTTGGATGCTTTGCTCGGCGGCGGCAAGGTCAATGTGAACGACGCCCTTCTTGTCCGGCACCGTCGTGAGCGCGGCAATTTCCAGCGCGTTGAGCGCCTTGCGCGCATCGCCGTCGGAGATTTTGGCGAGATGACGCAGCGCATTTTCATCGGCGCGAATTTTCATGTCGCCGAGTCCGCGTTCCGCATCGGCCAGTGCGCGCTGCAAAAGGGAAAATAATTCTTCCTCGGTCAGCGGGCGCAACTCAAAAATCTGCGAGCGTGAGACGAGGGGCGAGTTGACGAAGAAAAACGGATTGTGCGTCGTCGCGCCGATGAGCCGCACGACGCCGTTTTCGACGTCGGGCAGCAGCACGTCCTGCTGCGCCTTGTTAAAGCGGTGGATTTCGTCAATGAACAGGATCGTCGGCTGGCCGGTGTTTTCGAGGCGGTTGGCGGCGGCGGACAATACGCGGCGCATGTCGGCGACGTTGGATTCCGCGCCGCTGAGGCGCTCGAACTTGCTTTTGGTCTGGCGGGCGATGATTTGGGCCAGCGAGGTTTTGCCGGTGCCGGGCGGGCCGAAAAAAATCAGGGATTGGATGCGGTCGGCTTCGATGGCCCGGCGCAACAGTTGTCCCGGGCCGAGGATGTGCGTCTGGCCGGCGAATTCGTTGAGTGTGCGCGGCCGCATTCGCGCCGCGAGCGGCTGATGGCGTAAAAGGTCCGCCGCCGGCAAAGGTTCCGGCTTTTGCTCTGCTGAAAACAAATCATTGCGCGGCACGATGAGAGTTTAACAACGCCCAGGATTTGCCCAAAACAAAATCGGCAATCAAAAAAACCGGTATCGGCAATAAAAAACCCCGCCGTTGCCGTGTGTAACATGTTCCTTTGAACATGTTTTACAACATGTGGAGCGTGCCCGGTCGCTTTCGACTTCCAATAAAGGCATGTCGGCCACAACCACGGCGCCGGCTCCTGGATCGCTTAACTACGGTTCAAGGATTAGTTACTAATCACAAACAGGGCAGGGTAAATCTGCTTCCATTTCCAAAGAACGTTCCGGCTGATTCCGGTTTAATTATCGCCTCAAACCGGAGTTTTCTCAAGCAAAAAATTTGGAAATTTTCCGTTGAGAGGAACCATTGCCGGTGGAAAGGCACGCGGTCGGTTCGCTTTCCATGACCAGAACGATTTCCGCGCAGTGTGGCTGTCATGAGATGAGGAGTTCGGCTTTTTTCTCCGGTTCTGCGTTCACCGCGGCCGGGAAAAATATATGGAAAGTTGTGCCCTTGTTGACCTCGCTGGTCAAGGTGATCCAGCCGTGATGTTGCTGGACGATGCCATAGACGGTGGCCAACCCAAGGCCCGTGCCTTTACCGACTTCCTTGGTGGTAAAAAACGGTTCAAAAATGCGGGGCAAATTTTCCGGGGCGATTCCGGAGCCCGTGTCGCTGACCGCCAGCCAGACATGCAATCCGGGCGAGGCCCCGGGGCTTTGTTCCGCCTGTTCTTTATCAAACATCTTCACGCCCGTGGTGATGGTCAGGCTGCCACCGGCGGGCATGGCATCGCGGGCGTTGACCACAAGATTCATGAGAATCTGTTCGATCATGCCGATGTCTCCGTGAATGAACGGGAGATTGGCCGCATAATTTGACTGCAAGGCGATGTGCTCACCGAGGATGCGCCGCAACATTTTCGTCATTTGCGCAACGGCCTCGTTCAAGCTCAAATTGGCCGGTTGCATGACTTGTTTGCGGCTGAACATGAGCAGTTGACGGGTCAGACTGGCGGCGCGCTCGGCGGCATGGATGATTTGTTGAGTGCACTCCGCTTCTTCAGCCGGTTTCAATCCCGCGTTCTGCAACAGCGAGGCGTTCCCTTGAATCACGGTCAGAATGTTGTTGAAATCGTGCGCCACGCCGCCGGCCAACTGGCCGATGATTTCCATTTTCTGCGCCTGGCGAAGCTGGGTCTCAAGGGCGACTTCCTGTGTCACGTCGCGTTTGACGGCAACGTAGTTGGCGATTTTGCCATTGGAGTCGAAGACTGATGAAATGCTCGTTTCCTCTTCATAAAGGGCGCCGTTTTTCTTTTTGTTGATGATACGGCCGCTCCACACTTTTCCACGGGACAAGGTATCCCACATCTGCCGGTAAAAGGCGGCATCGTGTTTGCCGCTCTTGAGGATGCGGGGATTCTGGCCGACTACTTCCGGTGATGTGTAACCGGTAATCCTTTCAAAGGCGGGATTTACGTAAAGGATTGTGGCCTTGGGATCAGTGATGACAATGGCTTCGGCGGCTTGCTGGACCGCTGTCGCGAGGCGCGCATTTGTTTCGTCGGCCTGTTTGCGTTCGGTGATGTCACGCCCAATTCCCACCAAACCTTGGATCCGTCCCTGGCTGTCCCGGAACGGCACTTTGGTCGTCAGCAACGTGTATTTCCGGCCGTCCGGGAAAACGACCGAATCTTCCTTGTCTATGAGCGGCTTTCCGCCAAAGACTTTTACCTCCTCGGCGCGGAACTTGGCGGCCAGCTCGGCGGGGAAAAAGTCCACGTCCGACAGGCCAAGAATTTGGGAGGAAGTCTCTTTGCCGAAGTGTTTGGCGAGAGCTTCGTTGGCAACCAGGAAACGGCTGTCCAGATCCTTGATGTAAAAGGTTTCGGGCAGCAGATCAATCAGCGTGCGGAGCAGTTGGCGTTCGTGGACAAGGGTCTCTTCCGCCTGCTTGCGCTCGGTAATGTCGCGGGATATGCCGAAAGTTCCGACGATTTGTCCTTCCTGGTTGCGGAGTGGCATCTTGGTGGTGGAAACCCATCCTATTCGTCCGTCGGACCATGTTTCCTTTTCCTCCTTCCCCACCACAGGCTCTCCACTGCGGATGATGGCTTGTTCATCCTCGTAGGCCTGCTGAGCATGTTCTTTACTGAAGAAATCAAAGTCGGCGTTGCCAGCCGCTTCCGCCGGATCGCTCAAACCAAAATGACGGGCAAGAGCCGGGTTGATCTGGGTAAAGTGGCTCTCTCTATCCTTGAAGTAAATCCCATCCGGAATGTTGTCCATGAGCGCTCGAAGTAAATTGCGTTCTTTTGCCAGTTGCTCTTCCACCTGCTTGCGCTCGGTGATGTCCATGCTGGCGCCGTGAGTTTTGATGGTGCGGCCCTGGGCATCTTTCTGAATGCGGAAATAGACGTTAAAATAGCCGACCTCACCATCCGCGTAGATGATGCGATGATCCAATTCCCGGCTGTAATTCGGATCGGTTGCGGCGATGGCCTTTCGGATTTCGGTCCCGACAACAGCCGCATCGTCAGGGTGGACGAAGCGTTTGACATATTCAGCCGCAGACATGGTATGGCCGCCCTCCCGTTCGGCAGTCGTGCGCAGGATGGAATAAAACTGGTCGTTGAAAGTGAACTGGTCGTCAAGCACGTCGTACTCCCAATAAGCCAGGCGCGCAATGCGCAAGGCTTCAACCAGTTGGGCTTGTTTCTGTTGCAACACGTCTTCAGCCAGCTTGCGCGCCGTGATGTCCACCGCCACTCCCAGGATGGCCGGTTTGCCATTTCCGACGACGGGAAAGGAAATCGTGGAGGAGGGGAAGGGGATTTTGGTGGTTTGGAGAATGCGCGTTTGCCCGCGTGCATCGATCAGCTTTTCCTCGGTAAACTTCGGCCGGCCGCTGGCGATGACCTCCTGGTCATCTCTCATAAATGCTTTCGCCTGTGCGCTACCAGGCGCCATATCCAGGTCCGAAAGGCCGACCATTTGGTCCGCTGTCAGGGTGGTGGCTTCGGCACAGGCGCGATTGACGAGGAGATGACGGCTTTTTTGGTCTTTGACAAAAATAAAATGGGGCACCAGGTCCATCACCAATCGCAGGAGACGTTCGCTGCTGCGCAGCGCCTCCTCCACCTGCTTGCGCTCGGTAATGTCGCGGCCAACGGATTGAACTTCAACGAGCCGGTTCTGCTCGTCAAAAAACGCCCGGTTGCTGAACAGCAACCAGCGCATCTCGCCGCTGCCCGAGCGGACCCGGTTTTCGATGAGCACGACGGGGTTGGCGGGCGACAACGAATTGACCTTTTGTTCGACCAGCTGCAGGTCCTCGGGCAAAACCTCCGGGCGCCATTTGCTTCCCAGCAACTCCTGTCGGGTCTTTCCGAAAAATTGGCAAAACACGTCGTTGACGAACGTGTATGTATGGCCGGCCTTGAATCGGGAGATGATTTCCGTCTGGTTCTCGAGCACCGCCCGATGTTGCTCATCGCTGTTGCGCAACGCCTCTTGCGCACGTTTGCGTTCCGCAGCCTCCTGCTCCAGGCGTCGCAACTGACCGCGCAACAGGGTGTAGATTAACAGCGCGGTGACGGCCACAAACCCACAGTCCTTGTAGATATCCAAATTCATGAGGACGTGAGGATCAGAGACGAAGGCAACCAACACCCGGTCGGAAAACAGTATCCAAGCGGCCGCAACCACCGCGTAAAGCAAGCTGGTGCGCAACGCCACTTTGGCAATTTTGCTTTTCATACGAAACGCACTTTGGAAGTTTATTGTGCGCTGTCGAGTGCTATTAAACCGATTTTGCCATTTTGAAACCAATATTTGTCACCCCGGTCAAACGCCCTCTTGCGCCAGTGCTTCCAATCATAATCAAGACAGCAGGACTGCTGCCGCTTTTCAGGTCGCCGCAGGGTGTCATTGTCCGATTGCCCTTGCTCACGCTGGTCTTGGGCCCCGGTGCAAAATAAAAAACCCCGCCCTTGTCGTGTGTCACCGTGCCTGTGAACTTTTGCATCATGCGGGACGGCAGGATTGCTTTCGACGACCAGTCAAGGTGTCGGCCACAATCGCAGCTTGTGTCCCTGATCGTTTGATTCCCATTCAAGGCCTGAGTTCCAAATCACGAACAGGGCAGGGTAAATTCGGCTGCCACTTTCCAAAGAACGCTGCCGTTTCATGCAACAGGATTCGTGCCAAGTTGCTTGTTTTCAGTTGATGTCCTGCCGGATTGTTGGCGACAAAAAGGAGGATAAAACTTCCATCTCGCCTTGCTCCGACAATTTGCCTAATTTGCCCGCCTGATTTTTACTGTAGCGGCGGTCTATGACCGTCGCCCGTCGCTCACAAAGCGTCGCTACAGTTTGATTTTACGATGATGACCAGTTCGCAAATCCGTCAGTCGTTTCTCGACTTCTTCAAGTCGAAGCAGCACACCATCGTGCCGTCTTCGAGCCTCCTGCCTGATTCGCCGAACCTGCTGTTCACCAACGCCGGCATGAACCAGTTCGTCCCGATTTTTCTTGGCCAGACCAAGTGCCCTTACAAACCCGGCCGCGCCGCCGACACCCAGAAATGCATCCGCGCCGGCGGCAAGCACAACGACCTCGAAGACGTCGGCCTCGACACCTACCACCACACGTTCTTCGAGATGCTCGGCAACTGGAGCTTTGGCGATTACTTCAAAAAGGAAGCCATCGAATGGGCGTGGGAACTCGTCACGTCGAAGAAATGGTTCGGATTTCCGCCGGAACGCCTCTACGCCACGGTCTATAAACCCGGGCCCGGCGAGCCATCCGAATTTGACCAGGAAGTTTACGAGCACTGGGCGCGGCTTTTCACCGCCGCCGGGCTTGATCCAAAAATTCACGTCTGCACCGGCGGCAAAAAAGATAATTTCTGGATGATGGGCGACACCGGTCCGTGCGGCCCGTGCTCGGAGTTGCATGTTGATTTGACTCCCGGTGGTGACACCAAAGGTTCTCTGGTCAATAAAGAGGATGCCCGCTGCATTGAAATCTGGAATCTCGTCTTCATCCAGTTCAACGCAAACCCCGACGGCACGTTCTCGCCACTGCCCGCCAAACATGTGGACACCGGCATGGGCTTCGAGCGCGTCACGAGCATCATCCAGTGCACGAAAGGCTTAAAAGACTTCGCCAACGCCAAAATTTCCAATTACGAGACCGACATTTTCCGACCGATTTTCGATGTGCTGGAAAAGTTGAGCGGGAAAAAATACGGCTCGACGCTTCCCGGGGGAGCACACGCGCCCTCGCGTGTTGCCGACCGCGCCCTCGCGGTCGGCGCTGGGGAGCACACGCGCCCTCGCGTGTTGCCGACCGCGCCCTCGTGGTCGGCGCGTGAGGCGTCCGGCGTCGCTGAAACCGAATACTCTCGGCGAAACCTCCCGCACTTCGAGCGCCCATGGGCCAAGTACATGGTCACATTCTCCACGCGCGAACGCCGTCAACTCGGTCCTTCCGAGCGGGATCTCGTGCTCAAGGGCATACTTTACGCATACGAACACCGCCAGTATCAGCTCTACGCCGCCTGTGTGATGCCCGACCACGTTCATCTGCTTTTTGAGCCGCAAATCAAGGAACAGGATAAAGAAGGGAAACCCGTGTTCTGGTCCTTGAGCGAAATCCTGCAAGGCATCAAATCAACGAGCGCCCACAACATCAACCAAGCTTCCGGACGGAAGCAACACGTTTGGGAGAAAGAATCCATGGATCGGATGATTCGCGGGCAGTCGGACATAGAAGAAAAGTTCCATTACATCTGTCGGAATCCGTGGGATACGGGCGTTGTAACGCCCACGGAAAATTATCCGTGGTTGTGGACACCGGAGGGAAATACGCGTGTCGAAGATGCGGTTGGCGGGGCGCCAACCGCGGCACGCGAGGGCGCGTGCGCTCCCCTTTCACAATCGGAGCAGGAGAAAATTGATGTGGCATTCCGCGTTATTGCTGACCATATCCGCACGTTGAGCTTTGCGATTGCCGATGGCATTCAGCCCGGCAACACCGACCGCAACTACGTTCTGCGCCGCATCCTGCGCCGCGCGGTGCGCTACGGCCGCACGCTTGGCTTCCACGAACCGTTCTTCTACAAGCTCGTGGACGTGCTCGCCGACACGATGGGCGACGTCTTCCCCGAAATCCGCGCCCGAAAAAAGAATGTGCAGGAAGTCATCCGCACCGAGGAAGAGGCGTTTAACAAGACGCTGGATCGAGGAATTGAATTGCTTGAAACTGCGTTTTTCCTAGTCGATGAGACTCAGAAAAGACCGGGCAAAATGACTCCACCCAAACCCGTGGGAATGGGATCTATGCGTGGTTCAGATTCCAAGGGGGGCGCAATCGAAGAAGTAGTAATCAAAGATGGTCTGGCTACGATTACCGGCCGCTTTGCTTTCGAACTTTACGACACCTACGGCTTTCCGCTCGACCTTACCGAGTTGATGGCGCGCGAGCGTGGTTTGACCGTGGACACTGCAGGTTTTGAAAAGTTGATGGAAGAGCAGCGCGCCCGCGCCCGGGCCGCGCAGAAGAAAGAAGTCATTTCGCTGTCGCAAATCGAGACCACCACGCCTACGAAGTTCGTCGGCTACGAAAAACTTGAAGTCCAGGCCAAAGTTTTGGAAGTCGTCGGTTTGAAGGACAAGACCGCCGTCATTCTCGACGCCAGCGCCTGTTACGCCGAGATGGGCGGCCAGGTCGGCGACACCGGCGAGTT
>JBEKJN010000023.1:0-20825 GCA_050011235.1 Verrucomicrobiota bacterium
TGTGCGCCCAACTTAATTGTGAGACCAACATTTTGGAAAAGTGGTTGACACATTTGGTTTCTGGTTTTGACGGACAGCAATCAGTCCCTGGCAGCGAAGCCAGGCTTCCACAGTCACCCGCCACAACGTGGCGGGTCTGGGATGAGGGCCATTCGTCGTTTTTCCGATCATCGCCCCGAACCGGGCGAGCAGCAACCGGAAAATGATTTGGCGCTGGCGTCGGGTCCAGCGCAGACGTTGCGCCTGGTCATGGAAGACGGCGCAGGCGGTGCGGCCTTTGAGGCAGCGCCGTGAACGATGGTTGAGATCGTGGGCGGTGACTTCCACCGTCAGTGCAAAGTCCTTCGGCACGCTGGCCGGGTGTGGCCACCGTTGATCCAGGGCGGCTTTGAAGTCGCGGATGCTTTTTTCCTGCGCTCCGTTGTAGCGTGGAAAATGAGGTGGATTGTTCAGGGGCAGCACGCCGAAGCGGGCCATGACCTCATCCACCGGCTGGCAGTTGAAGGGCGAACCGTTGTCGCGTTTGAGGAACAAGGGTGCGCCGTGTTGACGGAACAAGCTTTCGAGGTGGGCGGCGATTTGCCGGCCATTGAGTTGGTTGGTGACCAAAGGGCGGAAGCGATAGCGGGAAGCGAGGTCTTGGACGGGGACGATCAGGCTGCCGGCGTCATCATATTCGGTGGCGTCGCAGGACCAGGCCAGCCCTGCCCAGAGCCAGTGAATGTGTTTCATGGCATGGAGTTGATCCCGCCGGTAATCCTGCATCAGCGCACCGAGTGAACGACGCGAGAGGGCCCCGGCGAACTGCTTGTAGAGTTCACCGGTGCCTTGTGTACGCACCCGGCCGTGATGCAACTGCCGCAGGAGCGGATAAAACTCCGACCAGTCCAGCGGCAATGATTTTTTGGGACCGGGACATTGCCACAAGGGCAGGCCCCGGCGCTGCCGTTGCCGCCAGCGCATGACGCTGGCATAGGGCACGAGGTCGCACAACGCTCGCCACGGGGTCTGGCTGGATTGTTTCATGGTGTCGAGCTGGTGCAGGATTTGACGGATCATGGCGGGTTTTTTTTAGCGGGTGGGAGATCCTCCCGCTGGTCCCATTGGTTCAGGATCTGGCGCAACTCTTCCCGCTGCTGCTGGCGTTGCACTTCCTGCTCCAGTTGTTGCACCCGGCGTTGGAGCGCTTCCTTCTCCGGGTCCGTTGGCGTCCTGGGCCTGCCCGTCGGTTGATCCTCCAGCGCCGACAACAGCGCCTGCAACGCCCGTTGTTCCCACTGGTAATACTGCTGACGGGAGATGCCCAGCGTCCGGGCTGCCTCCGTAGCCGTCATCTGGCCGGAGCGGACTTTCAAGATCAGCTCCGCCCGCAGTCTGGCTTTGGCATTCATCTACGCTGTTTTTGCCGGAGCGGGTGAGGGGTTGGCAATCTTGTTTATCTGCTCCAGCCGGCTGGTGAGCCGGGCCACCGTTGCCGTCCGCTGCCGGTTTTGGAGCAACGCCTGCAGGCGCGGGCTCAAGGCTTCGCCCTTGGACAGGTTGACGCGGCTCTCCAACGCTTGCAGCATCCCCTCCATCGCCCGGCGCTGCCAATGGTTGAACGTGATCCAGTTGATGTTCAACTGGCGGCACACCTCCGCCGGCTTGCACCGTTCCGTCCACACCGCCAGCACCGCCTGGACTTTGTCCGGGGCACTGTGGGGTGGTGTTGGCGTTCGCTTTTTCCGTTCCGTCTTTTCGCTGGCTGTTTTGGTTGAGGTCATAGGTCAGTTCTTGTTCGTGGTTTTGTTGGTCGCTGACACTCAGTTTGAGTTTGCCCTTCTCGGCGCGGAGCACGACCGACTGGCCGTCCATCCGCCCCGCCATGTAAAAGGGCGCCTGGGGTTTGCCGCGCAAGGCCAGTTCCAGCAGGTTTTCCTGGATGCCCGCTTCGATGGTGCTGCGCAGTTGGGTTTGGATCTCGAAGAAGCGATCCGCCGGGCACAGTCCTTCAATGCCCTGATGCGGCCGCTTGTGGTTGTAGTATTTAATCCAGAGTTTGATCCGCTCGCGGGCGGCGTCGAAGCTGTCGAACTGGGCGCGGGCCAGGAACTCCTGCCAGATCGTCTCCCAGAAGCGCTCGACCTTGCCCAGCGTCATCGGATGGTGTGGACGGGATTTGAAATGCGCCACCCGATCTTTTTTGAGTTCAGCCTCGAACCGGCTGGTGCCGCGCCAAGAGGTGTATTGGCGGCCGTTGTCGGTGAGCATCTCCTTGGGCGGCTGGAACTCGCCGGCCGCCACGCGATACACTTCGATCACGGACTGGGCCGTGGGACTGCGGAATAAGTCCGCGCCCACGATGAACCGCGAGTAATCGTCCATGAAGGCGATGAGATAAGCGTAACGTCCGCCCAGCCGGAAGGTGAAGATGTCCGTCTGCCACATCTGATTGGGCGTGGCCCGTTCAAAGAAACGCGGACGTGTCAGGTTGCGCTGCTTGCGCGGTGAACTTTCCGCCATCAACTCGGCGTTATGCAGCCGCTGCCGCACGGTCTCCGGGCTGGCCGGCAGAAAGAACCATCGGCGCAACAACTGCGAGATGCGCTTGATGCCGAACGTCGGGTTCTCTCGCTTCAGCTCGATGATTTTGTCCGTGATCGGCGCTGGCAGCCGACCTTGTCGCGGCCCCGGCACCCCAGGTTGCAAACCAGCCTCGCCCCCAAGCCGATACGCTTGCAGCCACAACCCCAGACTGCTCTTGCTGACATTCAGTTCCTGGCAGACCAGGGTCAGACTGAACCCCTCCTCCAAATGCAGCCGGACGGCCTTGAGCTTTTCAGCGACGGTGAAGCGCCGCATTTTTTTCGCGCCGCCAGCCTCCCTCGGGGGGCTGTTCCTCTTCTTCTCTGCTACAACTTCTTCATTCATGTTAACACTCCATTTATCATTGGAGTGTCAACCACTTTACTGCTTAAATCAGTCTCATGATCTGGTCGTTAGGACACGTCATGATCTGGTCGTTAGGACACGGTAATTTTCTACAATGGTTTTCAAGTAACGCATTTGGTGGGACGAACTATTCAAATACCCCGGTTGGGGCTGTGTGTTACACCGAAGAACCCGGCGGTGATGGTGCAATCAATAATGAAACTATATATTTCGGGGAATGGGTCGCTGGAAAAAATTTCGCGCTGTGTGCTTGGAATTCGCGCGTCACACCAAATATGCAAGCAGTGGGCGATCCTTTTGTAACCAAATAACGAAAACAATATGAAAACATATCTTAGCAAAAATACGCTTGTAATCTCCATCCTAATCTTTGGAAGCTGGGCTTCTTTTTCTCAAGGCTTTGTGAATATGGATTTTGAAGACGCCATTATTACGCCCGATCCATCAAGTCCTTATTATCCGATCGCTGTCTATGCCAGCGATGCCATTCCCGGATGGATCGCCACCGGCTGCTTTCTCGGATCAAGTGACATTTTATACAATGGCCCTTCCCTCGGTTCTACCAGTGTGTCTATTCTTGGCACAAATGGATTTCCTCCTGCTCTCAATGGAAATTTTAGTGTTGATTTATACGGAGGAGACACGGCACCAGCCGCTTCGTTTAGTCAAACCGCAACAGTGCCTGTGTCCACAGAATCCATTCTCTTTAAGGCGCAAGGTGGCGCAGGAACACTTTTGGTTTCTTTGGGCGGTCAAAACATACCGTTCTTTGCGCTCTCCTCTGGATCAAATTACACTTTGTATGGCGGCGACGTCTCTGCCTTTGCAGGCCAGAACGCACAACTGATGTTTTCAGCCTTGGAAGGAATCAATAATGCTTGGAACATAGATGACATTCAATTTTCACCTTCATCAGTTCCCGAACCGAGCGAGTTTGCTTTGACTGCACTTGGAGCATTGTTTTTTAGCTATCGCCGTTGGCGGAATTCTTCGAGATGAAGTTTATTTCCGACTTTGCTTCAAAAAAGTGGACTACGGGGTGAGCGCCGGCAACGAGATGCTGAACGTCGCCCCTTTTTTGACCTCGCTTTGCGCGGTGATATCGCCATCGTGTTCGTGGACGATGCGCTGGCAGATGGCCAGCCCCAAACCCGTGCCGTTTTTCTTGGTGGTGAAAAACGGTTCGAACAGGTGTGGCAGATTTTCCGGCGAAATGCCCAGGCCGGTGTCTTGAATGTGAATGCGCAGGCGCCGTTCGCGCGGTTTCGCCCCGGCGATTTCCGTGCTCACGGTCAGCGTGCCGTTCATCCCCACGGCTTCGATGGCGTTGAACAACAAATTCATGAACGCCTGCTGCAACTGATATTCGTCGCCGCTGACGGTGTCCGGCGCGGCGGCGTAACGGCGGTTGAGCGAAATGAATTTGCTGCGGATCTGGTGTTCGACGAGCCGCAGTGAATGGTCCAGCAGGTCATGCACGTGCACGGCGGCAAATTCATTCCTGCCCGGCGCGGCGAACCGCAGCATCTGGCTCACCAGCGTGTCAATCCGCCGCAACTCGCGCCGGACGGTTTCTGAAAACTCCTGGTCCTCGCCGTTTTCCAGCAGGCGGCCGACGAAGGTGTTGATGGCGACCAGGCTGTTTTTGATTTCATGCGCCATGCCCGCCGAAAGCAATCCGAGGCTGGCCAGCCGGTCGAGCCGCCGCATGCTTTGTTCCGAAATCGGCGTGGAGTCCCATTGACTGGAACCTTTCGCGCCGCCGGTTTTTTTGGTCGCATTGTTCGATGGCATATCAAAACAGTTTTCCACCGCCTTCGGCAATTTGAATAAAAGAACGCGGCGATATTAAACCGATAATGCGCCGCGACAAACAAAAAAAGTGGATTGAATCGGCTGGCATTTGCGCGTTGGACGGCTACGCTGTTTTCGCCGAATGAAAAAGACTTTTAACAGCATCGAATCCGTCATCGCGGACATCCGCCGGGGGAAAATGGTCATCGTCGTGGACGATGAAGACCGCGAGAACGAAGGTGACCTCATCATGGCGGGCCAGCACGTCACGCCCGCTGCCGTCAATTTCATGGCCCGGTTCGGACGCGGGTTGATTTGCGTGCCGGCGACCGCCGGGCGGCTGCAACAACTCGGCATTGACCGCATGGTGCATCAAAACCGCGAGAGTTTTCGCACCGATTTTCAGGTGAGCGTGGACGCCGCGCGCGGCATCACCACCGGCATCAGCGCCGCCGACCGCGCCAGAACCATTCAAATCACGGCGTCGCCGACCGCCGTGCCTGAGGATCTGGTCCAACCCGGCCACGTTTTTCCGTTGCGGGCGCGGCCCGGCGGTGTTTTGCAACGCGCCGGCCACACCGAAGCGTCGGTGGACCTTGCGCAACTCGCCGGGCGGCGCCCCATCGGCGTGCTTTGCGAAATCATGAACGACGACGGTTCGATGGCGCGGCTGCCGGAATTGAGAAAATTCGCCCGGAAACATCGCCTGAAAATCTGCACCATCGCCGACTTGATCGAATACCGCCGCACGCGCGAAAAACTGGTCGAGCGCATTGAGACCGTGAAGCTGCCGACGGATTACGGTGATTTTAATCTGGTTTTATACCACTCGCGCCCGGACGGGCAGCATCATCTGGCGCTCGTCCACGGCGACGTGGCCGGACACGACAAGGTTCTCGTGCGCGTCCACAGCGAATGTCTGACCGGCGACGTTTTCGGCTCGCGCCGCTGTGATTGCGGGTCGCAACTGCATCAGGCCATGCGGCAGATTGCCGGGGCCGGTCGCGGCGTGATTGTTTATATGCGGCAGGAGGGGCGGGGCATCGGCCTGCCGGCGAAAATCAAGGCCTACAAATTGCAGGAACAGGGTTACGACACCGTCGAGGCCAACCAGAAACTGGGTTACGACATGGATTTGCGCGAATACGGTCTCGGCGCGCAAATCCTCGTTGACCTCGGCCTCAAAACCATCCGGCTGCTGACGAACAATCCGAGAAAAGTCGTCGGGCTGGAGGGCTACGGACTGAAGATTGTCGAGCAGGTGCCGATTCGCGTGAAACCGAATCCGCACAATGAGCGGTATTTGAAAACGAAGAAACAGAAGATGGGGCATCTTTTGTAATTTGCGATTTGCGATTTACGATTGCAAAACCAGAAAGGTCCGTGCCGCGGTGGTACGTTCGCCATTGTCATGCTGGCAAACGAATTTTTGTTTGCCCGCGTGTGGCGGTTGATTCAGATTGTCAATCACCTTAAATCAAATCGCATGGCCAAGCTCGTCGTCATCACCAAGGGTCTGCCCGCGTTGTCGCACGAATTGGGATCGAACTGGACAATTTTCCCGGACAAAAACCCGCCGGGTTTGGCTTTTAGCTTTACTGCTGGGAAGATTTAACGCGCCTGTTAATATAACCTATTTATGTTTTGAATTAAAAAAAGATTGCGTAATTCCAAAAACGGTGTCTTCTATATGCCAAGAAATGTGGAGTGCGATTTTGTGATGGAAAGCGATGATGGAAACGCGTACGGCAAAAAAGTAACTGCGAACTCAATGGTTATGAAAAAGCAAAAAATGGTTTCGTGGGGCAGATGGGTGCTGGTGGGGGCGTGTTTGATTGGTCTTGGCCTGTCCCTGGCCAACGCCCAGCCGCCGGAAAAGAAGAAAACGGACACAAAAAAGAAGCTCACGGGCGCCGAATTATACGCCATCAATTGCAATCGCTGCCATCCGGAGCGCTATGCCACCGAGTTTACGTCGGCCCAGTGGAAAACGATCGTGATGCACATGCGGGTGCGGGCCAATCTGCCCGCCGCGCAGGCGAAGGTAATCCTGAAGTATCTCCAGGAAGACAGCGGAAATTGAACCACCCTGAAATTTACCAATGAAAATGCGTTCCATCATTTTGAGTGCGGCGGCGGCGGGATGCGCGATGGGCCTGCTCCTGCCCCCGCGCGCGGCGGCAGCCGTCAGCGATGAAGATTTCAATGCCCTGAAGAGTCAGGTGCAACAATTGGACGACCAAGTTCAAGACCTGAAGCACGGGCACCAGCAGGACGAAATAACGCACAACGCAGACCAGATGAAAATCGAGCAACTGCAACAGCGGTTGGGAGAAACGCAGTTGCTGGCCACCAACGCCGTCCAGAAGGCCGAGGCTGCGGCCAGATTGCAGCCGACCAAGCCGGTGGCCGGCGGCGCCATGAGCGCGTTGCACAATTTTTCAATGGTTGGAGATGCCGAGGTTCAATTCGGCCAGACGCAGGGCTCGCACAGCGGTTTTATGCTGGCGGATTTTGCGCCCATCTTCCTGTATCGCGCGGGCGACAATATTTTGTTCGAGGCGGGGTTCGACGTGACGTTGCAGAATTCGGCGGTGAGTTTGCAAACCGGCCAAACCGGCAACGGTGACGCCCAGACCTCGGTGAGCTTGAGTTTCGCCCAGTTGGATTATCTCTACAACGATTACGTGACCCTGGTGGCCGGCGACATGTTGCTGCCGCTGGGCACCTACAGCGAGCGGGGCGCCGGCTGGCTGAACAAAATTCCCGACGATCCCATGGCGCGCGACATTTTGCCGGACAGCGGCGTCGGGGTCCAATTGCGAGGCGCCATACCGGTGGGGCAATCCGGCCAGTCCCTGACCTATGCCGTTTACTGTGCGAACGGGCCGGGATCGGTTGACGGCACGGCGAACTCCACCACGATTGATTCCAACAGCAATACGATTCCCAATCTCGATTTGAACGGAAACATTGGAATAAACGCCGACGGAAGCTCCGGGAACTTGCACGGCAATCCCAGCGGCGGCGGCCGCATCGGATGGTTTTATCCATGGAAACCGCATTACGACCTTGAACTGGGACTTTCGGGCCAGACCGGTCCGTGGGACAATGCCGGTCAATACCTCTGGTCAGCGGCGGTGATTGACGCCGCGTTGCACATCAGCCCCTACTTTGAGGCCAAAGGCGAATATATCAACTCCTGGGTGCAAACCGCTGACGCGGGCACCCTCCGTCCAAACGGCGTGTGGGTGCAAGCAGCCTACAAGCTGGCCGGTTTTGATCTGGATTTTCCAGTTGTAAATGATGTCGAATTGGTGAGCCGCTACGACAATTTAAACGACGGAATGGGAACGAAAACAGACCGATACACGCTGGGCTATGTGTATTACCTCACGAGCACGTTGTTGTTTGAAGGCGATTACGAATTCCTGCACAGCCGCGGTCCGGCGGCGATGCCGTCCAATAGTTTTGTTTTCCAACTCTCCTACGGATTCTAAATACCAAAGCGCTTGTTTTAATGAATGCCAAATATCCCATGCTTCTTCTCGGTGCGGCCGCGTTTGCCCTGTTTGGGGCGGGCGTGATGCTGGCCGACGACCAACAACTTGACGCCGAAACCAAGGCGCGCATTGATAAATATGAACAAGGCCCGGCGACGATTGACGTGTCCAAGTACCCGCAGGGCATTCAGGACAATTACGAGGTGTTCAGCCAGAAATGCACGCAATGCCACAAGTTGAGCCGGCCCATCAACAGCGATTACGCCGCGCCCGACGAATGGTCGCGCTACGTGAAACGGATGATGCACAAGCCCGGTTCCGGCATTGACGCCTCCGACGGCAAGAAGATTTATGAATTCCTCGTCTATGATTCCAGCGTCCGCAAAAAGGCGATGCTCGATGACAAGCTGGCCAAGTTGAGCGCCGACGACAAGGCCGCCGCCGAAGCCAAGATCAAGGAAGTTCACGACAAATACGACAATCAATAATTCGTCTCGCAACGGGAATCCGCCTTGATTAAAAATCAGCAGCAGCGGTTACGTTGATTCATGAGCGACGAACTAAATGGTTGCCAAAAACCCGATGCCGAGCCAACGGCTTCGCGCGCGCCCGCGCCGATCTGGATCATTGTCCTGACATTCGTGCTGTTGTTCCTCGGCGCGGTGTATTTCGACCATCACAGCGGCTGGTTCGACAAACAGGTCTATGCCCCTTACGTCAGCGCCGAAGAGCTGGCATTTTATCAACCCAAATCCGGCGCTGCCGCGATGGTCGCGCATGGGAAGACGGTTTACGAAACTGTTTGCGGTCTGTGCCACGGCAATGATGGTCTCGGCAAACCCAACCAGGCGCCACCGCTGGCCGGTTCCGAATGGGTCGCCAAAGATGCCGCGTCACTCGCGCGCGTTCCGTTGGCCGGACTCAACGGAGCAATCCAGGTTGAAGGCCACGAATGGAACCTTTCCATGGCGCCCATGGGCGCGGGATTGTCCGATGCCGATCTTGCCGCGGTGTTGAGTTACGTCCGCACCTCGTGGGGCAACAATAGCGGCGCGGTTTCCGCCAACGAAATGAAAGCCGCGCGTGCAGCCATCAGCGGCAACGCCCCCTCGGCGGAGGCATTGGCCAAAATGACGCCGGTTGAGCGCGGCCACGCCGTTTTTCAAAAATACGGTTGTTACCAATGTCACGGTAAGGATGCCAAGGGCGGCGTGTCCAATTTCAACGCCAAGACGGCTGAACAGGTTCCCAGCCTGATTTACGTGGCTGACGGTTACACGAAGGCTGAATTGATCGCTTTCATCAGCCGGGGCGAGCGCAATATTCCCCGGAAGAACCCGGCTGGCCCGGAGCCACCCCACTTCATGCCTAAATGGGGACCCATCATCAGCGCCAATGAACTTAGTGATTTGGCGGACTTTCTTTTCAGCCTGAAACCCAAGGGAGAAAACCTGGGCTTTTAGCCGATACAATTTGAGATCTCTGCACAAAGACTGTAGCGGCGCTCTGTGAGCGCCGAGAACCATTGTTTTTCCCTGAAAACTACGGCGGTCACAGACCGCCGCTACAAATAAAAATGGGCTTTGCAGAGGCCCAGTTTGAATCGTATTAGTTCACGCCCATCCACCTCGGCAGTATTGCTACGGAGAACGGATTCGTGTTTTAATCCTCCGCGATGCTTCGTAGAAATCAACAAAAGGAAATTCAGATGCGCAACGGGTCATTTGCCATTGTCGCGTCGCGCTACAATGCGCGGTACGTGGACTCGATGTTGCGCGCAGCCAAGTCGGAGCTGTGGCGCGCCGACGTTTCAAGGATCCAAATCGTCCGCGTGCCGGGCGCGTATGAAATTCCCATCGTGGCCAAAAGTCTTGCGCGCCGCTCAACCCTCAATTCTCCACTCTCGGCGATTATTTGTCTCGGCGTGATCCTGCGCGGCGAGACGGTCCACGCCGCGCACATCGGCGAGGCCGTGAGCCGCGCGCTCATGGAAATCCAGCTCGCGCACGAAATCCCCGTCATTCACGAAGTGCTGCTTTTGGAAAACGAAGCACAGGCGCGGGTTCGCTGTCTGAATCCAAAACACAATCGCGGCACGGAGGCGGCGCAGGCCGCGCTGGCGATGGCGCGGGTGATGGAAAATCTGAACAGCGAAAGCGCGTTGTGAACTTCAAGCGATGCCGTATTTTGCAATTTTGATGGTCGTCGCGTTCGCGGTTTTCTTTTACCGGGCGGCGGAAATCGAAAACGAATCCGGTCTGTGATGGGGCGGCTTGTCCATTGTGATTTCCATCGCAACTTTGTTCTTCTTTCATTGGGGTTGGCTCGGGACCGTGCTCGGCCAGGTCGGACTTTTTGTGGGCATCACCGTTTTCCGGATGACGCGAAAATCGTGAGGAATTTGCAAACCAGACAATTCATTTCGCCGGTTCGCAGTCTGCCCAATAATCTGTCGCGGCCGGTGATTCCAGCGGGTTTTCTCCAAGGCGAAAAAATACACGCAAGTTGGCTGATTTGAACGCCGGCGATTAGCCGCCATCAAACAAAGGAGGAAGACGATGAGCGCTTGTGAAATTTTTCACACGAGGCTTGCCGTTGATTAGCGCGGATGATAAACTGCATCCGCTTTGTTGAATTCTCGAAAAATGAAAAACGTAAAAGTTTTACCGGTTCTGCTGTTGATCGCGATGCTGGCCGTCGCGACGGCCGCGCGCGCGGCGGACATCATCGGCACCATCACCCTCAAAGGCACGCCGCCGGCGGAAATCTCCATCGCACCGCTCATGGACAACGCAGATTGTGCGGCCATGCACAAAACCACGCCCACGACGCATTTCTATGTCGTCGGACCGAAAGGTGAACTGGCCGATGTGGTGGTTTCGCTGAAGGGTGTCACCGGCAAATCCACCGGCGCCAGCGCGCCGCCGGTCGTGCTCGACCAAAAAGGCTGTTTGTACGAGCCCCAAATCCTGGCGATCCAGACCGGCCAGAAACTGGTCGTCAAAAATTCCGACAACTGCATCCACAACGTCCATTGCACGCCCGCCGTGCCCGGCAATGAGGAGCACAACGACGCGCAGATGCCCGGCGGCGCGGATTTGACCTACACGTTTCCGAAGCCGGAGATGTTCTTGAAATTCAAATGCGACGTGCATCCGTGGATGTTCGCGTGGGTGAGTGTCATTGACAGTCCTTACTTTTGCCTCAGCGGTCCGGACGGCAAATTCGTCATCAAAAATGTGCCGCCCGGCAAATACACCGTGGCGGCCGGCCATCGCAAACTCGGTTCACAGACGCAGGACGTCGAGGTCAAGGACAGTGACATGACCGTGAATTTCACGTTTGAAGTCAAATAATGCCGATTTCGGCAACCCCGACACGCGAGTCGGGGTTTTGCCGTTTTTGATATGAACGCCAATGCGCAAAATTACAATCCGTGGCTGCACCGGTTTATCGTGGTGACCGCCGCCGCCACGTTTTTGCTGCTCGGCTCGGGTGGCATGGTCACCAGCCACGAAGCCGGCATGTCCGTGCCGGACTGGCCGAACACCTACGGTTACAACATGTTTTTGTTTCCGGTTTCAAAATGGATGGGCGGCATTTTTTACGAGCACACGCACCGCCTGCTGGCTTCCGGCATCGGCCTTTTGACAACGGTGCTCGCGGTCTGGCTCTGGTTCAAGGATTCGCGCAAATGGATGCGGTGGCTCGGCGTGCTCGCGTTTGTGCTCGTCGCGCTGCAGGGCGTGCTCGGCGGCCTGCGCGTGACATTGCACATGGACAAACTTGGCATCGTTCACGGCGCGCTCGCGCAATTGTTCTTCGTTTTGATTTGTGCGCTGGCGCTGTTCACCGGCCGTTGGTGGCAAAATTCTGTAGCGGCGGTCTGTGACCGCCGTTCGGGCGAGAATGCGACGGTCGCAGACCGCCGCTACAAAAATCTGCGTTGGCTGGTGCTGGCAACCACGCTGCTGATTTTCGGACAACTGGTTCTTGGTGCGACGATGCGGCACCAGCACGCCGGCCTGGCGATTCCCGATTTTCCGCTCGCGTACGGGAAAATCTGGCCGCACACGAGCGCTTCCGCCGTTGTGCGCTACAACGCCGACCGCATTGAGGTCATTTCCGAGAATCCGATCACGTCCTTTCAAATCGTTTTGCAAATGGTGCATCGCATTGTGGCGTTGGCCATTTTCATCGGCGTTGCAGTGTGCGCGCAGCAGGCATGGCGGCGGCTTGGCAAAAAGGACCCTTTGACACGGCTGGCGATGTTTTGGCTGACGCTGATTACGGGGCAAATTGCGCTCGGCGCGTGGACCATCTGGTCGAACAAAGCCGCCGATGTAGCAACGGCGCACGTGCTGGTCGGCGCGCTTTCACTCGTGACCGGCGCGTTGTGGTGTGCCGCGGCTTTCCGGGAATCTGTAGCGGCAGTCTATGACCGCCGAACGAAAGACCGGCGCTCACAGAGCGCCGCTACATTTGGCGCGCACCCGGCCCCGGTGGCAAACAAATGAAATGAAAGATATCCCGGCTGGAATTTTAAGCGCGACCCCGGTCACGGAAAAAAGTCGGACGGCGGTCTTTGCCGATCTGGTCAAGGCGCGGTTGACCACGCTCGTGTTGTTGACAACGCTCGTCGGATTTTACCTCGGCTGGCGCGGCGCGATGGATTTTGCGCTGATGTTTCACGTGCTGGCCGCCACGGCGCTCGTTGCGTCCGGCGCGGCAGCTTTGAACCAGTTGCTGGAGCGCGAATACGACGCGAAGATGCGCCGTACGCAGGACCGTCCGCTGCCGTCGGGCCGTTTGCAGCCCGCGACGGTGATGCTTTTCGGCGGCGCGTGTGCGACGGCAGGTCTGATATATCTCGCGCTGGCGGTGAATCTGCTCACGAGCGTCATCGGCGCGGTCACGCTGGTCATCTACTTGTTCATCTACACCCCGCTGAAGCGCGTGACGTGGCTGAACACGAACATCGGCGCGGTGCCCGGCGCGTTGCCGGCGTTGATGGGTTGGACGGCGGCGCGCGGCGGGTTGAGCGGCGAAGGTTGGGCATTGTTCGCGATTGTGGCGTTCTGGCAAATTCCCCATTTCATGGCCATCGCGTGGATTTACCGGGACGAATACGCGCGCGCCGGTTTCAAAATGTTGCCGGTCGTTGAACCGGCCGGCCGCCGCACCGGGGAACAGTCCGTGAGCCACACGCTCGCCCTGCTGGCGGTCAGTCTGTCGCCGTTTTTTTTCAAACTTGCCGGGCCGGTTTATCTCGCCGGTGCGCTGGCGTTGGGCACGGGTTATTTGTGGTGCGCGATCCAATTTTCGCGGCAGCTCACGCTGGCGCGCGCGCGGCTGTTGTTTTTGGCGTCCATCCTTTATTTGCCATTGCTGCTGGCGTTGATGGTTTGGGACAAAGTGAAATAGAAAATGACGAATTCCCAAATCCGAATGACTCAAGAAATACCAATGACTAATTCCGAAACCGCGTTCGCGTGGCTAAAGTGAATTCGTCATTCTTTAGTCATTATGGTTTCGTCATCAGTCATTTTTCCGAAGTGAAGTAACATGGGAACAACCGTTGAACAATTTCCACCGTATCGCGGCGGCGATGATCCTGGTCACGGTGACCACGCCCATCACGACCCCGGCTTCTGGCGCACCTGCATTTTTTCCACCGACCACAAAATCATCGGCATTCAATACGGCTTCACGGCGCTGTGCTTCATGCTGTTTGGATTTTTCCTGATGCTGATGATGCGCTGGCAGATCGCGCATCCGGGCGCACCGGTGCCGTTCATCGGTCCGTTGCTGGAAAAAATTCTCGGCCCGACGATGGCAGGCAACGGCGCGATTTCACCGGACCTTTACAACTCGTTCGGCGCGATGCACGGGACAATCATGGTTTTCCTCGCGGTGGTGCCGCTGGCGTTCGCGGCGTTCGGCAATTACGTCGTGCCACTGATGATTGGCGCACCGGACATGGCGTTTCCGCGCGTGAACATGGCGAGCTACCAGGCTTATGTGCTGGGCGGCATTGTAATGCTGGTGAGCTTTTTCATTCCCGGCGGTGCGGCGCAGGCGGGCTGGACATCATATTCGCCGCTGGCGACCTCGATTCCGACGCACGGGCAACTGTTCTGGATCATCGGCATGGTGCTGCTCATCACGTCGTCGCTGCTGGGCGCGGTCAATTTCATCGCCACCATCATTCAACTGCGCGCGCCGGGCATGACGTGGATGCGGCTGCCGTTTTTCGTCTGGGCGCAATTCGTGACGGCCTTCCTGTTGTTGCTGGCGTTTCCGCCGCTGGAAGCCGCGGGCGTCATGCAGTTGATGGACAACGTTGCCCACACGAGTTTCTTTTTGCCGACGGGACTGGCCATTGGAGGGCATTTGGCGCACGTCAGCGGCGGCGGCAGCCCGTTGTTGTGGCAGCATTTGTTCTGGTTCCTCGGCCACCCGGAAGTTTACGTTTTGATTCTGCCGGCGATGGGCATCGTCTGTGAAATCCTCGCCAACAACACGCGCAAGCCGATCTGGGGTTACAAATCGCTGGTCTATTCGGTGCTGGCGATCGGTTTTCTGTCATTCATCGTCTGGGCGCACCACATGTATCTGACGGGCATGGGCACAAAGATAGCGACGTTCTTCCAGGCAACGACGCTGGCGATTTCGATTCCGTCGGTCATCATCCTGACTTGCCTGTTGATTTCGTTGTGGGGCGGTTCGATCCGGTTCAACACACCGATGCTGTTCGCACTGGGATTCCTGCCAATGTTCGGCATCGGCGGCCTGACCGGACTGCCGCTGGGACTGGCGCCGGCGGACATTTACCTGCATGACACATATTACGTCATCGCGCATTTTCACTACGTCGTCGCGCCGGGAACGATTTTCGCATTGTTCGCGGGGATTTATTATTGGTTCCCGAAAATGACGGGGCGGATGATGAATGAATTCTGGGGGCGTGTGCATTTCTGGGGTTCATTTGTTTTCATGAACGTCGTCTTCATGCCGATGTTTGCGCAAGGCATGGAAGGGATGCTGCGGCGCATGGCCGACGGTGGTGTGAACTACTCCGCCGCGCGCGTGCCGGGCGCGCTGGCCACATTGCCGAACACGATCATGGCCATGCACACGTGGATTCTGTGGGGCGCCATGGCGCTGGGACTGGCGCAAATTCCGTTCATCATCAATTTGTTCTGGAGCATCAAGCACGGCGAGGAAGTGAAAAGCGACAATCCGTGGCATTCCACGACGCTCGAATGGCAGACGCCCACGCCGCCGCCGCACGGCAATTTCGCCACGCCGCCGCGTACCTGCCGCGGCCCGTACGAGTACAGTGTGCCCGGCCATGCCGCCGATTTCACGCCGCAAAACGAACCGGACGTTCCCGTGACCGTGCCGAAAATTTCACCCGCGCCAGCCGTGCATTAAACCTTTTTCATGGAAATACCCTACGTTGTTCAACCGCGGCCCGACACCGGCCTTTACAACGCCAAGATCGGCATCTGGCTGTTTCTGGCGTCCGAAGTGATGCTGTTCGGCGCATTGTTTTCCGCCTACGTCCTGCTGCGCGTGGGCGCCGCGCCCGGCGAATGGCCGCACGGCTGGCTGAACGTCACGCTCGGCACCATCAACACGCTGGTCCTCGCGCTTTCGGCCATCACGACGCTGCTCGCGTGGGTCGCGTGTAAAACCAAGCAGTTCGGCAAATTCAAATTTTTCCACGCTTGTACGCTGCTGCTGGCGCTGACGTTTTTGTGCATCAAAGGTTACGAGTATCACGACAAGTGGATTCATTATGAAATCCAGTTGGCTGATGGGAAGATTGCAGATGGACATTTTGAAAGTGCGGCTTATGTGAATCAGGAGTCGAAAGAACAATTGGAAGAGCGGAGTTTTCGCGGCAATACTTTTACAGTAATTGCAGGCAATACCACCAACAATTTTGAGTTGGCTTCCGTTACGATTAAAGGCCGTTACGTGGCGGACGAAAAGGATTAGTACGACCTGCGCGCGCAGAAAGACATCAAGACCGGGGAAAGAAAAATTCAGCGCGCGCAGAACAAGGAAATGGAAAACTACGGTCCGTGGCACAACACGTATCTGGCGCTCTATTTCACGCTCACCGGCCTGCACGCACTGCACATCCTGGGCGGCAGCATCGTCATCGGGTACCTTTGGGGGCCGGGCCGGCGGATGTGGAAGACGGACCCCGAGCGGTTCACCAACCGCATCGAGGTTTCCGGCCTGTTCTGGCACTTCGTGGATCTGATCTGGATTTTTTTATTTCCTGTCTTATATTTGACGTAACTTGAATTTATGAACGAATCGCATTCTGTTGATTTTAAAACTTACCTGCGGCGCTGCCTCTACGTGTTCGTCGCCGTGCTGTGCACGACGTCGCTGATGATTTGCGCCTCCTACCTGCCGCACTACAGTTGGGCGGTGAAGGTGGCGCTCATTCTGGCCGTCGCGTGTGTGAACGCCTTCATTGTCGCCGGATTTCTCATGCACCTGCTGTCCGAGAAGAAAATGATTTACACCCTGCTTGGTTTCACCGCCTTCTTTTTCGCCGGGCTGATGGGGCTGACGATATATGCGATGCACGACATGCCGACGGGCACGGCGTTCCACTGATATGTCGCTCAAAGCCGTCCATCTTATTTTTGTGAGCCTGCTGACCGCGCTGGCGTTCGGCTGCGCGGCGTGGGCATTCGCCACCGGCAATCCGGTCTTCGGCGTAGGCGGCATCGCCGCGGGAATTCTGGTCATTATTTACGGGATTTATTTTTTGAAGAAACTTAAAAACGTCAGTTACCTATGAAATTACTTCGCAAACTTTTAATCACTGCGGCGGTCGTCCCGACTCTGTCGGGATCGCCGCTGTTCGCTTGCGCGGCGTGCTACGGCAAATCCGATTCCGCGCTGGCCACCGGCATGAACTGGGGCATCTTCACCCTGCTGGGCGTGGTGCTGACGGTGCTGACATGCATCACTCTTTTCTTTGTGCATATCGTCCGCAAGGAAGAGGCGTCCTCCAACCTGCCGCCGGCCGACCCGCCTGCTGATTTATGACGCAATGGTTCGCTGAAAAAGTTCTCGGCCTGCCCGAACTGGCCTCCAAAAACGGCGTGGCCGTGGACGCTTTGATGGTCTATGTCCATTGGCTGATGTTCGCGCTGTTCATCGGCTGGATCATTTACTTTTTCTACGTGCTTTACCGCTTCCGCCAGTCGCGCAATCCGAAGGCCGATTACGTAGGCGTCAGAAGTCACGCCTCGAATTATCTCGAACTTACCGTGGCTGCCATTGAGGCCGTATTGTTGATCGTCATTGCCGTGCCGCTTTGGGCAAAAAATGTGGACCGTTTCCCGCCCGCCAGCGAATCCACCGTCGTCCAGGTCGTCGCGCAACAGTTTGCGTGGAACGTGCGCTACGCCGGGCCGGATGGAATTTTTGGCAAACAAGACATGAAGTTTGTCACGGCGGACAACGTGTTTGGCGTGGACTCGTCCGACCCGAGCGGCAAAGACGACATTCAGACGTTGAATGAAGTCCATGTCGTCGTAAACAAGCCGGTCATCATTTACCTGAGTTCGAAGGACGTGATTCACTCGCTGAAAATCATCGCCATGCGCGTCTGTCAGGATGCGATTCCCGGGTTGCGGATTCCGGTCTGGTTCACGCCCACGAAAATCGGCCGCTACCAGATCAATTGCGCCCAACTTTGCGGCAACGGCCATTCGGCCATGTCGGGCGGTTTTTTGATTGTTGAAAGCCAGGCGGATTTCGACAAATGGCTCAAATCCAAGAGCGGCGCGGCCACCAGCTTTGAATAAATTTGACGCGCAGGTGTGCGCGTGACCAAATTGCGCCGGGCATGGACGAAATTTCTCAACGGCTCCCGCGAACGCTTTGGATCGGCATCATCCTGTTCCTCGCCCTCCTTTGCGTCGCGTATGTGCTGTCGCTGTCGGAACTCAACAACCCGCACCGCCGTCCCTTGCCCGTGCTCGGCCGGGTCGCCGACTTCACGCTCACCAATCAGGACGGCCAGGTCACGACGCTCGCCGATTTGACCAATCACGTCTGGGTCGCCGACATCATCTTCACCCGTTGCGCCGGACCATGCCCGATCATGACGGCACAGATGAAATTGCTACAAGACGCGCTGCCGCCGACAAGCCGGGCGAAACTGGTGACGCTCACCACCGATCCTGATTACGACACGCCGCCGGTGATGAAAAAGTACGGCGAGCGCTTCGGCGCGGACTTCAACCGCTGGACATTTTTGACCGGCACCAAGGCGGAAATCGCCGCCTTGGCGAGCGGCAGCCTCAAACTCAGCGTGGTTCCGGTGAAACCCGAAGACCAAAAAAATCCCGCCGATTTGTTCATCCACACCACGATTTTTGTCGTCGTGGACAAACACGCGCGCTTGCGTGGCAGCTTTGAAACCGGAGGCGAGGGCATCGAATGGACCAATGTCCAGCCGCGGATTGTCGCCACTGTGCGCCAACTCGAGCGCGAGCGATGAACGTTCACGATCTGCCCGCCGTCAACGCCTCGCTCAACGGCCTGAGCGCGGTTTTCCTGACTGCCGGCTTCGTTTTCATTCGCCGAAAGAACAAAATCGCGCACCGCAATTGCATGGTGGCGGCATTCACGACCTCGATTCTTTTTTTGTCTTGTTACATTATTTACCATGGCTACCGCTATTGGGTGCTGCACATCGGGCCAACACGATTTTTGGAGCCAGGATGGTTTAAGCCGATTTACCTGGTGATTCTCGGAACGCACACGATTCTCGCCGTCGTCATCGTGCCGATGATTTTGATCACGCTCTGGCGCGCAAAAAAGGAGCGCTTTGAGCTTCACAAAAGAATCGCCCGCTGGACGTGGCCGCTGTGGATGTATGTTTCCGTGACCGGCGTGGTGGTTTATCTCCTGCTTTACCAGATTTTCCCGCAAAAATAATCTGGTCGCTTCGGCAGTAACGCTGCGGCTTATTGTGCAAGAATTTGAATCATCCGTTTTCTACTGTCCCGTCCTCGCGGAACACTCGAAATCTCACATCGCGCATACCACAGACATCAAGCAGCTTTCTGCCTTTTCGAATCAACACTTGCCAGTTATCACCGATCTCAATAAACCATCCATTGTTGAGTTCTTTTATTTGAGCAGCTTTTTGAAATCCTGAGTTGGTTTTGTGGACGAAATACGGAATTTCCCGCAAAGGTTTGCCTTGGGCCAGAATCCAATTTGCTACGACAATGGGAATCTCATTCCAATTTCTCACCGGCGCGTGAAAGTCTCCGATTCTAATTTCGGTGGGGTGAATCGTTGGACGCCGACCCTGGTTCGTATGTCGTGCTGCGGATGGCGATAAACATTTCTTTTGTTCTGACTTTGGTGATGAAGCTTTAGCCGAAGCCAGATTTAAAAAAAGAGTGGTATGCATGTTTGACTTGAGAAAATCTCCCACCTGCTGTGCGGTTGGCCTCGACCCGCACATTTTTTCGGTGATCTCAACAATCAAATCCATTAACCGTGGTTCCGGATCAGAAATAATCTTCTTCCATGCTTCTGGCAGTGTCTCCTCCACTTTTTGTTTTTGAATCCGCCCTTTGTAGGTTGCCTCAGCGTACTGCAAAGCCTGGCCATCTGTGACGTTCGACTTAGACAGGATTGCAATAAAATTGTCGGCCACGTTGTCAGGGTCTTGTGCGTCTATGTCGATGGCATAAAAGCGTCTGGTTGACCAATCGCCCTTTCTTGTTGGTAGGTAAAAAAACCAAGTAAAGCCATTCGTTAGCGCCGCAAGTTCCACGCCCTGTCGAAAGCTGTATTCTAGAAGTTGTTCTTGGTGCGCCTCGAGGTCCTCACTCGGCCTTTTTACTTCGATGAAAAACTCGCTTGTACCGTTCACCCGCAGTGCGTAATCGACACGCTTACCTTCGACAGAGAATTCTGGGAAGACTTCATTTATATTTGTGTCATCCCATTTTAGCAAACGCAGCAGTGGCAAAATGATAGCTTGCTTTATAGCGGCCTCGTCAGCTGTTCGAAGTGCAATGTTTTGCTTGATACTGATTACAAAGTTGCGGATTTGTTCTTTCACGATAGAAGTCTTCGCAAGTCAGAGTGTAGAAGGAAAGCGAAAACTTGTATTGCCGCGCTGAATCAGCGACAACCAGTGCATGTCATCTATTGCCAGTGTCAGGATTCACGCCAGCCAGTTTCCGGAGAACGTCCGGTGTGATTTGCTAGAATCGCTTCGCACGCGGCGGGTGAACCACAAGTTTCATTACGACAGCGTCAGGCAAACGCAAAAATGGCTGGCATTGCACCAAGCCTATTCCCCAACGCGCAACGATGCGGATTGCCGGTCGGTGTATGAAAAAAGTTTCGAGGCTGCTGCCCAAATCAAAACGAAGAACGTCCATGTCATCGGCCTCGGCTGCGGCGGCGGACAAAAGGATACGCGCCTGCTGAAGTTGCTGAAAACCAGCGGCAAGGAAGTTTTCTACACGCCGTGCGATGTCAGCCTGGCGATGGTTTTGACCGCCCGCCAGACTGCACGGGCAGTCG
>JBEKJN010000024.1:0-19043 GCA_050011235.1 Verrucomicrobiota bacterium
TGAGCCCACCCAAGGAGAACATTAGAAATTGATAGCCGAAATCACATGCCCCGGATTGAGTGCTGCCATCGGCGGTTGCATCGCTGGCACGTTTGGCTTTCTCGCCATCTGGTGGAAGCGATGGCGCGACGGGCGTGATAGATTTCTTGCTGTGCTCGGCGAGATTGAGTCCGAACTTGATGATCGGATTGATGGCTACCGGCAGGTTCATACAACCAGTCTGCCACGTCTCCGCTCGGCGATATTCGCTATTCGTCCATTTGTGTGCGAACGCCGCTTCGCACGGATTATGAAGGTATGGCAGATATACAAGAAGCCAGACGCAGATCAACTTAACTGGGCGTTTTCCACGCTGCGCCGGGATATTCACGATTCGGTGTCTCCCGGCACTTCCAATCTTCACGTCAGCGCCGATGATTGGATGCGTGCTCGATTGAATGAGTTCAGAAAGGCGGTTGGTTGACATGAGATGTGGTCTAACACCTATTAAGCCCGGAGGGTCAAGAGGAAAAAAGCATTCCTGACGGAAAGTTTTTTCTTTCCGTTTGCGCGACCTCAGAACAGGAACTCCGGCTTGATTTCGCTTGGCAGCTCGGGGACTCCATCGGGCCGGTCCGAGTGTTGGGCCCACGCCCCTGGCACCACAACCGGTCTTCCAGCCCCGAACTCGAACGGTTCGGGGCGATCCAGAAACTCAGTGCAGTAAACCCCTGGACTATCCATTCAAATGAAATGACGGCTGCCCCGATCGGGTCGGGGCTCCAGTTTTTTGCGGACATGTCCTGGGGGCGGATACTCCAAATGCTTTTTCATTCCGAGGTGATGTCGTTGGCGAGGTAAAGGAGCCGGGGGCGGCGGCGAGCCATCCCGCTCGCGCCCCCGGCGGTCGGAAACCTCGCGGTAGAGGCCGCTGGCGGCCGTTCCCAATCAAATCGGCGGAGTCCTTGCCACGTGGGAAACCTTTACGTGGCTGCCGCGCCCAACGCAGACCGGGGGTGCTCCTGCACCAATGAGTTTGGTCTGTGACTGGTAAGGGCATCGGGTTGGAAACGGCTCCAGTTAGACGGTCCGGGTTGACGGTCGCCAGGGCCAAAAGTCAGTGGCGCGCCAGTGCCGCCACCAGCCGGTCCGGATCAAACACGGTGTGCCGGCGCAACATAAAATAGACGGACCGGGCCAGCTTGATGGCCAGCACCGTGTTGGCTTTGAATTTGTTGCCGTTCATCCGCGCTTCCAGGCATTGGGCCAGCGGACCCAGGACGGCGTGATCGCGTTTGGCGATGATGGCCGCTTCGCCGAAGGCCCAGCGCAGATACGGATTGCCCAGTTTGGCCCCGCGCAGGCCCTTGATTCTGCCGGCGCTGGCCACCGTCCCTTTGACCAGCCGGCAGTAGGACACGAAATCCTTGACGGTGGGGAAGCGGGCGATGTCGCCGATTTCGTAGAGGAGGGTCAGGCCCAGAGGGCGGTGATTTGGGTGTCGTAGTGACGGATCATGGCCAGATCGTTTTGCAGGGCCAACTGGCGCAGGGGATGGTCTTCGTGAGCCAGCAACTGTTTTTCCCAGGGATCGCTGATTGGGACGGGTCTGGCGCAGGGCTGGCCGGTTGTGGGCCAGTTGATGGGATTGGATGCGGGCCAGCAGATCGGCGCGGCGCCAGACGTAGTAAAGGCGTTGGCGCAGCAGGGCGCGCAACGGGCGTTTGGCGGCGGGATAAACGTAGGCGGGCGGGATGAGGTTGGTGCGCAGCAGATGCGCGATCTTTTCAGAATCAATCCGGTCGTTCTTGTTTTTGCCGCCGTGAATGGCCTTGAGGTAAAGGGCATGGGCTAGGACGAAGGGGATGCCGGCTGCCTGGCAGGCATCGGAGAGCCAGTACCAGCCGAACATGCATTCGGCGCAGACCGTCAGGTCGTGGCGATAAGGCTCGACGAGCTTGAGGAAGTAAGCAAAGTCATTGTTCCGGATGTTGGTGTGAACCAGTTTGTGGCCGTCCCGGTCCATGAGACAGACGTACATTTGGTGGGCGTGCAGATCAATTCCGCAGTTGAATTCGGTGGTCGAGGTGTAGTACTTCATGGTTGATGGGCGTCAGCAGACGCCGGTTAACGTGATGTTACGCGGGGAGTGCTCGTTACACTCCCCGCCCGTCGCCCAGATGATAATCAAAAACCAAAAGGGCTTAACCGGGAGTATCAAATCGCTGCAGGCAACGCGGGATGGCCGTTCCAGTTCCGCTTCGCGGTTCACGCTGGTTGGTCCCGCGTGCCTGAGCTCTGGACGCCCGCGTTCCACAGTCCTAGGACGTTGCCGTATGAATCGAAGTCAAACGATGACATTATCGAGTCCACTATTCCGCGTCAGCGCTACATGGCTATGGATTACCATCCCTATGGTTCTCCTGCGAATCAGCCCGGCTAGCCGACCGAAGCCGTGAAGCCCGAATACACCAACTTCGCGTTTTAGCCCGCGTTTATCGGAAAATTGCGCGGACAATTTCCTTGCCGGCAAAAATCCAAATCACCGCCGCCAGCGCGATGTAGGGGCCGTAAGGCATTCGCGAAGACCACTGTCGCCGGCGCATCGCGATGAGCGTGACGCCCACCACCGCGCCGATCATCGAACTGATCATCAGCGAAAACATCACTCCCTGCCAGCCGATGAACGCGCCAATCGCCCCCATGAATTTCACGTCGCCCAGTCCCATCGCCTCGCGCGGTAAAATAATTTCCGAACCAACGACTTCGAAGTGATGAACATTTTCCGGATCAAGTTCTTCAGTTTCAAATTTATCCTGATCAATTTTCAATGAGAACTGGGACAGCCTGATGACCGCGTCGAAATAGCTTCGGTCAATCATTTCAACTCTTTTTGCCTTTGCTACAATCACGTCCGTCTTGCGATAAAACAATTCGTCGTAGGGAATTTCCCGGTCCGGCAGGTGCACTGACGTTTCGGCGAAAATGATTTTTGCTTCCTTTGGCCATTTCACCCGTTGCCGGCCAAACAATAATTTCCCCAACCGCAAAATCGCGTAAATCGTCCCCGCGCCCACCAGCATGCCAATCAAACTTTGCAGCATCCCCCAGCCCAGCGTGCGCTCGCCTTGCAACGACGGCAGGAAAAACGATGCGGCGAAACCCATTACCATGCCGCCCCATGTGATTTCATCGGGGATGATGAAATGCTCGAAGTCAATGAACGTCGCCGCAATCAATCCCGCGATGAAAATCGAGTAAACCAGCGTCATGGCGGGCGATTTCCCGCCGAACGCCAGCCAGCAACCCAGAAACGCGATGCCCGTCAGCAGTTCGACGACGAAGTAGCGCGGCGAGATGGGCGCGCCGCAGTTTTTGCAGCGTCCATGCAAGACCAGCCACGTCACCAGCGGGATGTTCAGATACCACGGGATGGAATATTTGCAGTGCGGGCAATGCGATTTCGGCGTAACGATGCTCATGCCGAGCGGCAGCCGGTGAATGCACACGTTCAAAAAACTGCCGACGATGCAGCCCAGCACAAAAAAAACCAGCGACCAAAAATGGAACGGCACCGCCACCCAATTCTTGGTGTCGAAAATCGCGTCAATGCCCATAAACGTTTAGCAAAAAGTTTTCACAGCCATGGTTGAATGAAAAAATGCTGCGGGTCACAGACCCGCGCTCCGGAGCGCGCCTCTGCGAGGCGCAGCAGATCCGAACGACGCGGAAAAAACCTTCCGGAGGGACGAGCTATGCGAGTCCCCAATTCTCAAAGATTCCTGTGACGGCAGGGACTCGTGTAACTCGTCCCTCCGATGGATTGTGTCAGCCATAAATGCTTTTCTCCAAAGCGCGGCGCATCACGCCGAGCGGCGCGGGTTTGCCCGTCCAGATTTCAAACGCTTTCGCGCCCTGATGCAGCAACATGCCGAGGCCGTTGGCCGTTTTGCAGCCCGCTGTTTTCGCCGCGGCCAGCAACTTCGTCTCGGCCGGCTTGTAAATCATGTCATAAACCGCGCGGGCCTGTCGCAGCGAAAATTGTTTTTCATCCAGCGGCGATGGATCGCTTTCCTTCAAGCCGATCGGCGTGGCATTTAACAATAAATCCACTCCGCCCTTGGGAAAGCCGACCGCCACTTTCACTCGCGAATGCCGCTTGCGGATTTCCTGCGCCACCGCCTCGGCCTTGGCGGTCACGTAATCCACCAGGAACAATTCGGACACGTTTTCCACCGCCAGCCTCAAGGCCGCCACCTGCCCTGCCCCGCCCGTCCCGAGCAGCAACACTTTCAGGCCCGCCAGGTTCAGGGCCAGATCCTCGCGCAACGAACGGGCGATACCATCGGAATCGGTGTTGAAGCCCTGCGCCCGGATTTCACCGGAAATCGGTTCGGAAAAATGATGCAGCGGCTGCCACCGTCCGCCGGCGTCCCGCGCCTCGAACCGGACGGTGTTCACTGCGCCCCATGTTTTTGCCGATTCATCAAGCTCATCCACGATTTGCATCGCGAGCAACTTGTGTGGCACGGTGAGGTTCAGGCCGGAGAACTGCATGGCCTTGGCGCCGGCGATGGCAGCGCGCAAATGATCGGGATGAACTTCAAACGCGAGGTAACGCCAGTTCAAGCCGAGCGCGGCAAACGCGGCGTTGTGCATCGCGGGCGACGCGGAATGACGGATGGGAAAGCCATAGACCGCGCAACAGCGCGTCGCGGCATTGATGGCAGGTGAAACCGGTTCAGACATGCAGAATTTATACGCAGCCACGGCGTGAGTTCAAAGCGCAAAGTCCAACATGTATTCGAAACCTATGCAAAACCCCTGTAGCGGCGCTCTATGAGCGTCGCATGATTTATGTTTCACAGGAAATGCGGCGGTCACAGACCCGCCGCTACAAGGAAATGGTGTTTTTACTGGCCTCTATTCGTGAATGGTGATGGTGTCACCCGGTTCGAGCGGCACAGTGGCACCATTCAGCAGCATCTTCGGAGCGAGCTTTGCGCTTTCGCCCTGGCGCGTGATGATGATTTCCTTCGGGTCGTGTTGGCCGAGATAATTCGCCGTGGCGATGGCCTGCGCGAGCGTCAAACCCTCCACCCACGGCACGTCGGGATTTTGCACGGGACCGATGACCGTGACGCCCGGCGCCTGCGCCTGCTGCTGCCGCAATGCGGCGTTCTGCCCGGCAAGGTAAGCCTGTTGTGCCCGGGCTTGGGCCTTCGATTTCGAAACACAACCGCAAAACAGGACGGCACTCGAAACCAAAATCGCCGCCGCGACACCAACACAAAAAAATTTCCGCCACTCGTCCATCTCAATGCTATTTCTTGAGGATTTTCCCAAAGTCGCCTTCCGTCGGCTCAATTTCAATCCGCTGGCCTTCGTTCGCGGCCGGAGTTGATGACGGCGTCTTGCCTTTCTTTTCCACTTTCGGCGCGGTGGCGATGGGCGGCAAAGGCGCGGTGGGAACGGCTTCAGCCGATTCGCTGTCCGGCGGCTCCGCGCTCTGGCCGGGGACGAAGAAATTGGACCGGCCTTCCAGCCATTTGGCATAACGCTGAAATGTCCACATGCCGTTGTCCGCGCCGGTTTCAATGGCGGTAACGATTTTGAAAAAGTCGCGGTTGCGGATGAAATTTTTCACCGCGTGCGTCGCCACCAGAATTTCGCATTCGGGCAGGCGGATGTTCAAATCCTGCCGGAACCGAAGCCGCTGCGAAATGACCGCGACGAGGCAATCAGCCAGTTGCGCGCAGACGGCGCCCTGAATTTCGGAGGGAAAGGCCGCGGCCACGCGTTGCAACGCCTCGGCGCAGGTCGAGGAATGGACCGTCGCCAGAACGAGGTGGCCGGTCTCCGACGCGCTCAACGTCAGGCGCATCGTTTCCGGGTCGCGCATCTCGCCCACCATCAGCACGTCCGGGTCTTCGCGCAACGCATCGAGCAAGGCTTGCTCGAAACTCGGCGTGTCGCGCCCCACTTCGCGTTGCCGGATGAAGGCGCGGCGCGGACGGAACGAATATTCAATCGGACTTTCGACCGTCACGATGTGGCGGGTCTCGGTCAGGTTAATCTCCTGAATCAAGGCCGCGAGGGTCGAAGATTTGCCGCAACCGGTTGGCCCGCTGACCAGAATCAAGCCGTGCGTGTTTTTGACCAGTTTCTTGAGGTCGGGATGCAGATTGAGTTTTTCGACCGTGGCCTGAAAAGAACTGAGCAGGCGGATGGCCAGGCCGACACCGCGCGAGGTATGCAAAATATTGATCCGGCAGCGGACGCCGCGAATCGTCTTGGACAAATCAAACGAACGCCGCTCCAAAAAAACCGGCCACTGCGTCTCGCCGATGAGTTCCCGCGCCATCTCCGTCAATAATTTGGGCGCGATGGGTTCGCCCAGCACCCGCAAGGCGCCGCGCACGCGCAATGCCGCCGGCATCCCGCCTTCCAGATGCAGGTCGCTGGCAGCGTTGCCGGCCGCCGATTCAATCAACGTTTCCAGTTCCATTCGCTTTAATCTGTTTTATTCAACACTTCGCCCGGCGAAAAGTTTTTTCAGGGCTGCATGACGGATTTTTTCCACGCGGCCACGGCGGATTTGATTTCCGCCCCGACGCGGCGTCGGGGTTTCACAAAACGTGGCGTGAACCACGGAAACATTCCAATCAAATCGTGCGTCACCAGGATCTGCCCGTCACAACCATCGCCACTGCCGATGCCGATGGTCGGAATGGGAACGCGCGTCGTGATTTCCCTGGCGACCGGCGGCGTGACGAGTTCGAGCACGATCGCGAACGCACCGGCTTTCACCAGCGCCTTCGCATCGGCCAGCAAAGCCTGGTGCTCGACTTCGTTTTTGCCTTTGACGTGGTAGCCGCCTTCCTTCAGCACGCTTTGCGGCAACATGCCGAGATGCCCGCAAAACGGAATTCCGGCGGAAATAATCGCGTGAACCTGCGGCAGAATTTTTCGTCCGCCCTCGGCCTTCACGAACTCCGCGCCGGCAGCAACAAGTCGTTTTGCATTTTTCACCGCCGTCGCAACGGTTTCGTAACTGTGATACGGCATATCCGCGCCAAGCAACGCGCGCGGTTTGGCGCGGGCGGCGGCGCGGACGTGATGTTCCATCTCAGCCATCGTCACGTGCGTCGTGTCAGGGTAACCGAGCACGACCATCCCCAGCGAATCGCCAACAAGAATCAGCGGAATGACCGCCTCGTCGAGCAGCTTCGTCATCGGGAAATCGTAGGCGGTGAGCGCGGCGATTTTCTCGCCGTGACCTTTCATGGCGCGAATCGCATCGGCGGTGATTTTGGGAGAATTCATTGAAATTTCGATGGTAGGGGCGCCGCGCTGCGGCGTCCGGACAGCGCAGCGCGCTGTCCCTACCTTTTGAAGCTTTTCAGCAACTCCTCCGGGCTCGTCGTCGCCGTGCCGAACTTGCCCACGACGATGCCTGCCGCGTGGTTCGAAAGAATCGCGGCTTCGAGTGGCGACGCCCCCGCCGCAATCGCCAGCGTGAACGTGGCAATGACCGTGTCGCCCGCGCCGGAAACGTCGAACACTTCCTGCGCAACGGTTGGAATATGAAACAGCTTTTGCCCGCGCTGGCAAAGCAGCATGCCTTGTTCGCCGAGCGTGATCAAAAGCACCGCCGGACGCAGCTCGTTGAGCAATCGTTCCGCAACGAGCGTGAGATTTTTGTCCGCAAGCGGATTCGGATTGCGCGTTTCATCCGGCAAATTCGCCAACTCGAACGCCTCCTTGCGATTCGGCGTGATGAGCGAGATATTGGAAAGATTCAAATGGTGGACCGGCTTGGGGTCGAAACTGAGCCAGATGCCCCGCGCGCGGCAAAGCGTTTTGATTTCGTTCAGCAACGGCTGGGTCACAACGCCTTTGCCGTAATCGCCAACGATGACGGCGGCGGCGCGCGGAAGCTTTGCCTTGAGTCCGGCGAGCAAGCGCCCGGTCAACTTCGCATCCAGGCCGTCGCGTGTTTCGCGGTCAATGCGCACGACCTGCTGCTTGTGCGCCACGATGCGGGTTTTGACGCTCGTGTGCCGCGCGGCATTCGCCACCAATCCGCCGCAGCCGATTTTTTGTTCAACCAGAAGTTTATTCAGTTGGCGCGCGGCATCATCATGGCCGACTGCGCCGAAGATTTCCGTCGGCACGTTCAGCGCGGTAAGGTTGCGCGCAACGTTCGCCGCGCCGCCGGGCATGAAGCTCTCGCGCTCGAAATCCACGACCGGCACCGGCGCTTCCGGCGAAATGCGCGCGACGCTGCCCCAGATGAACTGGTCGAGCATCACGTCGCCGACGACGAGCACGCGGGTTTTCGTCGCGGCGTCCAGGATTTGCCGCGCACGCGAGACGGATAAAATTTTTGCGCTCATGCTGTTTTGAAAATGGAGTGATGGAGTAATGGAGTGAAGGGATGCAATTGGCGTCTTATTCCAATACTCCACCACTCCATCACCCCGTTTTTTTCAGTCAGGTTCATCTGTGTTCATCCGTGGTTAAATTCAATCCAAAAATGCCGTCAACGGACTAGTTGCGCTGGCGTTTTCCTGCGTCGCGGCAAGTCCGGTTTCGTAAGCGGCGCGTCCGGCTTCAACCGCCATTTTGAACGCGACCGCCATCCGGTCCGGGTCGCTCGAAACGGCGACGGCAGTGTTGACGAGCACGGCGTCGGCGCCCATTTCCATCGCCTCCGCCGCGTGGCTCGGCGCGCCAAGCCCGGCGTCCACGACCACGGGCACCGTCGCCTGTTCGATGATGATGCGGATTTGGTCGCGCGTTTGCACGCCGCGATTCGAGCCGATGGGCGAGCCGAGCGGCATGACGGTGGCGACGCCGACATCCTGCAATCGCTTTGCCAAAACCGGGTCGGCGTTGATGTAAGGCAAAACGGTGAAACCGTCCTTGACCAGAATTTCCGCCGCCCGAAAAGTCTCAATTGGGTCAGGCAATAAAAAGCGCGGGTCGGGATGGATTTCGAGCTTCACCCATTTTGGCAGACCGGCGGCGGCGGCAAGACGCGCGAGCCGGACGGCTTCCTCGGCGTTCATCGCGCCGCTGGTATTGGGCAGCAGCAGATATTTTTTCGGGTCAATGAACTCCAGGATGTTCGCGAACGGATCGCGCTGGCCGCTCAAATCAGCGCGGCGCAAGGCGACGGTGACCATTTCCGTACCGCTGGCGGCAAGCGCGTCGCGCATCGCTTCCGGCGACGAAAATTTTCCCGTGCCCATGATGAGCCGGGAACGAAACTCGCGCTTGGCGATGACGAGCCGCTGAGACGATAAAGACATCTCAGCCAGTTTAGGAAAAAACCATTACTTGTCGAGGCGGGAAGCAGGAATGTCCTGTGGAGATTGTTTGAAAAAGAAAAAAACTTACTCGTGGCCGCCGTGGTCGCGCAGCAAGTCTGTCACGTCCTTGTGGCCATTAGCCACCGCTAAGTCCAAAGGCGTCCGGCCTTGGTTGTCCTTAGCATTGAGATCGGCTTTATTGACCAGCAGCAATTCCACCACTTCCTTCCGACCACCAATCGCCGCATCGTGTAAAGGCGTATCGCCATTCCTGTCTTTGGCGTTAATGTCGGCTTTGTTAGCCAGCAGCAATTCTACCATGTCCTTGTCGCCGCCACCCGCCGCATCTGACAAAGGAGTCAAACCATAAAGGCCTTTGGCATCGACATCGGCCTTGTTGGCCAAAAGTAATTCAGCAACATCCCTGTGCCCAGCATCCACGGCAAGACTTAAAGGCGTAATACCGGATTTGTTTGTGGCGTTCACATCGGCCTTGTTGTCCAGCAGTAATTTAACCACATCCATGTAGCCAGAATATGCCGCGAAATGTAAAGGCGTAAGGCCGTTGGTGTTTTTGTTGTTAACCAAATCAGGATTGGCTTTGAGCAGTACCTTGACCTTTTCCAAGTCGCCAGCCTTGGCCGCGTCATGAATCTCGCCGCAAAAGGCGAAATTGCTCCAAACCAACGCGACCAGTGTAAACACGGCAAGCTCGCGATTCATGGATTGGAAATAGCCCGATTACGGGAGATTGGCAAGCGCGTGATTTGTTGTGGGGAGCGCACGCGCCTCGCGTGCAGTGTTCGACGCCCCCGTCGAACACATTTTCCCGTCCGATGTTTCCAGCGTGGGCGCTGGAAACCGCACCCGAGGCGGGTGCGCTCCCCAGTCATCCCTCAATCCGCGTAATCCGCGGTTAAAATAATTCACGGCGTGACGGTGACGTTGTCGAAGAGCGTCGAATTCAGCGCCGTGTTGTTGTGAGCGGACAGGGCCAGCCCGACGAAAATAGTCTTCTTCATCGGGATAGTGATACTGTCCACGCGCTGCCAGTTGACGCCGTCAGTTGAGACGTAGCCGGTAAAATTATCTCCCGCGCGGGACAGTTTCACCCAAAAAGGCACGTTGGTTATCGGACCGTCGGTATTGCGGCTGATATTGTCTGCCGTCGGTCGCCATTGGAAAGCCGAGCCACCGCCGGCGGTGACGGCCATCAGCGCGTGCCGCGAGCCGGGCGCAAGGGTTTCACGGAACGTCACGCCCGCCTTGGCCCACGGATCGGTGAATTGCATCGAGACGACGCGCGTGGTGATTTCTCCGTCGCCGGTCAGCGGTGTGTAAGCGTAATGGAACGCATCGGCGCTTTCCCAGATGTCGCTGCCGGAGGCAATCAAGTTGAACTCGCCGTTCAAATAGCCGACGTCGCCCACCTGCCCGACTTTGCCAATATCCCTGTGCTTCCAGTCCGGCGGAAGCAAGGCTTTGGCGGACAACGGCAGTAAATTAATCCAATTCGCGATGACGGAAACCGCGTTGCGGTCAACGACGTTTTTGGCCAGCGGCGGCATTTGCATATTGCCGGCAACGCTGACGCGGCGGAACAGAACGGATTTGCCGGTGTCGCGGGGGACAATGATTCTCGCGCCGGAGATGCCGAGCGGATTTTCGACGGGGCCGGCGATGAGATTTTGCTTTCCCAGCGGCGTATCAATGCGTGCGTCAAAAAATGCCTCGGCGCCGCCGGGACGGTGACACTGCGCGCAATTGGCGTCGAGATAGGAACGCACGCGCCATTCCAGCGACGCGCTGATGTCGGTGACGGCGACAAGCCGGGTGAAGTGCGGAATTTCACGTTCATCGAGCTTCGTGTCAAAGAGGCCAACGTGGCTCCAGGCGCGCAGCTGGTTGTCGGTGACGCCGTCCGGATATTTGAAATTGCCGTTGAGCTGGCGAGTTTTGACTCCGAGCACGCCGCCTGACGCAGGCGTGTGACAGGTCAGACAATCCTGCCGTCCGGGGTAAAACCACCGCTGAACACGAGAGCCGGTGGCGGTCTTGATGAGAATGTCTTCGTTCGTTCCGGCGGTCACCAAATCGGCGTCACTGTGGTCGGCGCGCCATTTGTAACTCGCACCATAGACCGCGCCGTTCGTGTCGCGGACGAGCAGGCGCGTTTCGAGCCGGCGGTCCCGCAATGCGGGATTTGGATTCGTGTCGTCCACGGGCAGTTCAAAGGTTTTCACGAACACGGTGCCGGCAGGGAACGTCCATTCGCCGTTGGGCGCGAAGCCGATGACGGTGTTCGTCGGAAGCGCCAGCCAACGCGATTTGACCGCGCCATCCGACCATAATGGTGAATTGACCGTGTAAGGAATCAAGCCGGTCGCCGGGGTGAGCCTGGCCAGGTCACGAAACGCGCCGGTTTGCGAGAGCAATTTCGGAAGAGGACGCGTCGGCGGTGGCGGGCCGCCGCGCGCGAGTTTGTAGATGCGCCCACCGATGCTGCTCATCTGGCACAGGTAAATTTCGCCGTTGGCGTCGGTGCCGAACGAAGAAAGGCCGGTGTAATCGGAACCGGAATTGGGACCGCTGCCTTTTGGCATGACGCACAGCACATTCTTTTTGATCGGCGTGGTCGTTTCGTCGAGCGCCCAAATCGTGCGATAGACATTGTCACCAAAAATGTATTTGCCGCCGAGGTCGGACGCGAATTCCCGGCCGCGATAAACGTAGCCGCCGATGACCGCGCGCCCGTCGCTGTGGGGATAATCCAGAATCGGTCCACGACTGATGCCGATGTAGGGCGGCTTCATTTCGCCGAGTGTCCCCTCGCAGCGGTTCCACTGGAAATTCAGGCCGGATTCGCCCGGCTCGATCACGTCAATTTCCTCGCGCGCGCTTTCGCCCACGTCACCGATGAAAATTCTTCCGGTCGGCGGGTCATAAGTCATACGATGCGGGCTGCGCAGGCCGAGGCAGAAAAATTCCTCCAGCACGTTGGACTGGCCGACGAACGGGTTGTCGTTCGGAATAAAATAATTCGCCGTGACGCCATTGAGGGGTTGCCGCGGAACCGGGTGGCTCATATTTCCACCGCGGCAATCCACGTCAATGCGAAAGACACCGGAAAACAGGCTTTTGTTGATGATCTGGTTGTTGTCGCCGACGGAATTGTCGCCGATGGTCAGGTAAAGAAATCCGTTTGCGGGATGGAAAAAAATGCCGCCGCCGTGATGCCAGACGGTCTGATCGGTCTGGTCAATGAAAACCGTTTCGGAACCGGGAACGGCCACGCCGTTCGTGTCCAGTGTAAAACGCGAGAGCCGGTCGTGGTAGGTGTCGGGCAGAATCGGATTCGGGCGGGTGTAGGGATCGCCGGCGACCGTGCCGGGCTTGACCCAGGTGTAATAAACGAAAACGAAATGATTCGTCGCAAAGCCCGGATGGAACGCCAGCCCGAGCAGGCCGGAATCGTCCCAGCCCTGGCATTGGTTGCCAAGGTCGAGAACGAGTTTTTTTTGCGCCGCGCCGGATGAATTTTGAAACGTCCACACGCGGCCTTCGCGTTCCCAGACGCACAATTCATCCGTGCCCGGCACAGACGCCAGGCCGACGGCGTTGGTGAAAAGCAGGTTCGTGAACGTGACCACCGCCGACCAGTTGCCCGAAATGCCCGGCGCCGTTTCGGGCATCGTGCCGTTCAGAAAAGCACCAATGGGCGGGCGCGCGGCGAGTCCGTAGGGTTTGGCGCCTGCGGATAAAATAAAGCTTCCGAGAAATGTGAAAATCAGAAGCGCTTTGCAAGATCCTCCAAAGTTGGACGAGATTTTGTTCACAACAAACCGCCTATGGATATTCTTCCCAGCGTTTAGGATCACGGCGCAAATCCATCACCGAAAGAATCAGGATTTCATCGGTTCGTATTTGATAAAACAAGCCGAACGGAAAACGATGTGTGCGACAGCGGCGTGTCCGCGGAGAGATGGGTGCCCATGCAAGTGGGTGAGAGGCAATGAGCCGGGTGGTTTGTTCCACTTCGGCCAGGAATTTGCCGCCCAACCCATGCTGCGCGGCTTCATAAAATTCAATGGCTTCCTTGAGTTCCAACTCCGCTGGCGAGGTGAAACGCACTTTCACTTGTTCAAGCCCTTTTTCAGATCCAAAAAAACCGCATCTGCATCCCGGGCCTTTAGCGCGCCCGACTCAACGGCGTCAATCCGCCGTTCAGATTCCGCTGCCCACGCCGCTTCGCGCGCGTTCAAATCCTGATCAGAGAGTGAATTCCATAGCGCGTCAATCAACCTGGCCCGGTCCGCAGGGGAAAGGTTCAGCGCCTCGTCTTGGATGGTCGCAACGCTCATGGTCAAAGTATCTCGCACTTTCAACCGCTTTTCAAGCAGTTATGCAAACAGCCGCACTTTGGCCTTTGAACTTTGCCCGCGTGAATTTAGCTTGGACGCATGTTCCGTCCGTGCATTGACCTGCATGAAGGCAAAGTGAAGCAAATCGTCGGTGGCACGCTCGGCGAGGCCGGCCGCCTGCGCACGAACTTTGTCTCCGACCGCTCCGCCGCGTGGTTCGCCAAACTTTACAAGCGCGACGGGCTGGCCGGTGGCCATGTCATCATGCTTGGCCCCGGCAATGAAACGGAAGCGCGCGCGGCACTCGCGGCATTTCCGGGGGGACTGCAAATCGGCGGCGGCATCAATACGGAAAACGCGCGCGCCTGGCTCGACGCGGGAGCGTCACACGTCATTGTCACCAGCTGGGTTTTCCGTGAAGGCCGCGTGGATTGGGAACGGCTGGGCGCACTGGTGAAGACCGTGAGCAAGAGCCGGCTGGTGCTGGACTTGAGTTGTCGTCGCCGTGGTGATGATTATTTTGTCGTGACCGACCGCTGGCAGAAATTCACGGAACTGGCCATTTCGCAGGATACACTACAAAAGCTCGCCGGCTGCTGTGCCGAATTTTTGGTTCACGCCGTGGACGCGGAAGGCTTGTGCCGCGGCATTGACCGTGAACTGGTTGGACAGCTCGGTGAAGGGACGCCCATTCCGGCGACTTACGCGGGCGGCGCAAATTCGCTGTCGGATTTGGAGGAAGTGATGCGGCTGGGGCGGGGAAAGGTTGACCTCACCATCGGTTCGGCGCTGGATATTTTCGGCGGCAGCAGCGTGAAATACGAGGACGTGATAAAATTCAACCGCCGCCAGATGAAAAAATCCGGCGGCGGTTGAGGGTCGAAAAAATCAGGATTTGATCACGTCAATCTTGGTCGGCGTCATCATTTCCTTGCCGCTCTTTTCCTTGACGGTGCCGGTGACAGTGACTTTTTCAGAACTGCCGCCGCAAATGGGGTCGTGCGCGGCCTTGCTCACGTCATTTTGTTTCAGGTAGTAGTTGACGGTTTTGCCGTCCTGCGAAACCTGAACGACGTTCTGGCACGTTTTGGTTTCGTGCAGCACGCATTTGGCACAAACCATCGTGCCGGTGATGGTAACATCCTTGCTCGCACTGTCGGCAGCCAGCACGCGCGTGGTTAATCCCGCCAGCAAAATCCCGGCGGCCAGAGTTGAGATGAATTTTTTCATAGATTGTTTGGACTCAGGTTTACGGGGTATAAGACATCACATTTAATGATTTTGTTCAATTAAATTAATTCGCCGTTTTTGGGGTGGCGAAAAGCTCGGCGATGACGATTTGAAATTCGGGTATCAATTTTTCCGTCAGCCTCTCGCGGCCGGCCAGGATGCCCTTTAATTGCAGCCCAAATTCCGTGCTGTGATAAATTTCCACGTTGTCATAGCGCGGGTCCACCATCCACAATCGCGGCACGCGGATTTTCTCGTAGAGTTCCTTTTTGACGACCGTGTCGGTGCGGTGGTCGTCGCGGCTGACGATTTCCACGGCGAGCCAGAGTTTGCCGGTGGCGACCGTCACAAGCGCGAGGTCGGGACAAATCGCCGTCGAGTGGGAAACCTGGACTCGCGCGCGCGGCGCCAGCAGTTGAGTACTGGGCAGGTTCGCCACGCTCGCCGTCATCAACACGTGCAGCCGGTCGCAAATCGTTTCGTGACGCGCGCCCGGCGCGGAACGCGGCAGTGACGCCCCATCGAGAATCTCTTCATACGGCCGGCTCATGGGCATCAGCAAAGCAACGATTGGCGCGGTCGGCAAGCGGCGTTTTTCATTAAAACAAAGCTTGCAAATCGGCGCGCGCATGACTAGATTCCCGGCTCTTTTGAAAAATTTATGGCAGTAAAAATTCGCATGAAGCGCGTCGGAGCCAAGAACGCTCCGTTTTTCCGCATTGTGGTGGCCGACAGTCGCAGCCCGCGCGATGGCAAGTTCATCGAGGAAATCGGCTCGTATCAGCCGTTAAAAAAAGGCGACAATTTCACCCTCAACCTTGACCGCGCCAAATACTGGATCAGCAAGGGCGCGCAGCCAAGCGACACCGTCGCCAGCTTCATCAAAAAAGCCGGCAAGGTGGCCGTGGCGGCTTGAATTCAATTTTTGGCGCGATGCAGGAGTTTCTGGAATATGTCGTTAAAGGACTTGTGCAGCACCCGGAAGCTGTGAGGGTAACGCCGGTGGAGCGCGCAGGCATGATGGTTTATGAACTCCGCATGGATCAGTCGGATGTAGGCAAAATCATCGGACGGCAGGGCATGACCATCAACGCCATCCGTTCGCTGTTGCTGGCCGGCAGCGCGAAGAAGGGTTTGCGCTGTTCGGTGGAAATTGTCGAAGACAAACCGGTTTGAATTTGTAGCGGCGGTCGGTGACCGCCGGTGACACGGACCAGATATTGAACGACGCTCATAGAGCGCCGCTACAAAATGAAAATTGACGTGCTCACCTTGTTTCCGGCCATGTTTGCCGGGCCGCTCGACGAAAGCATCGTCAAACGGGCGCGTGAAACCGGTCTGTTGGACCTGAAAATCCACAACCTGCGCGACTGGACGCACGACCGGCACAAGACCGTGGACGACCGGCCGTTCGGCGGCGGACCGGGAATGCTGCTGAAGTCCGAACCGCTCTTTGAAGCGATTGAAAGTTTGAAGCGCGAAAAGACGCGCGTGGTTTTGTTGTCGCCGGCCGGGCGGCAATTCAATCAGGCCATCGCGCGCGAACTGGCGGAACAGCAGGATTTGCTGCTCGTCACCGGCCATTACGAAGGTTTTGACGAGCGCGTGCGGGAAAAACTCGCCGACGACGAACTGTCCATCGGCGATTACGTGCTGACGAACGGCGCGCTGCCCGCGATGGTGGTGATTGACGCGGTGGTGCGGTTGCTGCCCGGAGCGCTGGGCGACGACGAAAGTTCGCACGACGAATCGTTCAGCCACGGGTTGCTGGAATATCCGCAGTACACGCGGCCGGCGGAATTTCGCGGGATGAAAGTCCCGGACATTTTGGTTTCCGGCCACCATGCCGAAATTGAAAAATGGCGGCGCGAACAGGCGAAAACGCGGACAAAAAAACGAAGACCGGATTTGCTGTAGCGGCGGTCTGTGACCGCTGGAAAAATGCGACGCTCATAGAGCGCCGCTACAAAATTTATGAACCAGGCATTACAGGAAAAAATTGAGTCGGAGCAGTATCGCAAAGATAAAACGGATTTTGCGGTGGGCGACAGCGTGCGCGTGCATACCAAAGTCGTCGAAGGCGAAAAGGAACGCATCCAGATTTTCGCGGGCGTCGTCATCGGCAAGCGCGGACATGGTCTGAACGAGACCTTCACCGTCCGCCGCATCAGCTATGGCGAGGGCGTCGAGCGCGTGTTCCCGCTGCATTCGCCGCGCGTGGACAAGATCGAGGTCGAGCGCAAAGGCGAAGTCCGCCGCGCCAAGCTCACCTACCTGCGCAAACGCCTCGGCAAGGGCGCGACCCTCGTGCGCGAGAAGGAAGAAAAAGTTGTCGCTGAACCGGCGGCGGTGAAGTAACCCGGAAGTTCTTCATAAAAGCGAGGTTAATTAGCCTCGCTTTTTTTGCTGTCATTCCTGGCCCTACTTGCTAAACTGGGCACTATTATGAACCGGCTTGCCGTTCAATTCCTGGATCAGGGATTTCATCGCGTGCTGTTCGACGCCATGCCGATGCCGGTCTTCGTCGTGGACAAGGACGTGTGCATCTTCGACTACAACGCGGCAGCGGCCCGGCTGTTGAAAAAGGACAAAAAACTCGTAATCCGGCGCCGTGGTGGAGAAGTGCTGAACTGTGTGCATTCGATGGAAGGCCCCAAGGGATGTGGCAGCGCTCCGGCCTGTCGCGACTGCATGGTGCTCAAATCCGTGCGCACGGCTGCGCGGGGTCGCCGTGTCACCCGCCGGTGGGCGCAAATGGAACTGGTCCGCAATGGCAGAACTGCGAGGGTGAAATTGCGGGTGAGTTGCCAGTCGTTCACCTATGGCCGAAGCTCATTCATCCTTCTGATCCTCGAAGGCTTGAACGACTGAGTCAACGGACAAATTCCACCCGGCGGGGCTTTGGCTTGTTTTAGTTGTTTGAACCGCGTGCCACTGCCGCCACCGCGAGCTGTTCCTTTACAAACTTACCGAAGGCCGTCGGCTCATATTGCCAATTTTTAATCAACGTTGGCCCGGCGGAAATGTGCAAATCCCACGCCGTCCAGTGGAGTTTGTGTTTTTGGACATACTTCATCAGACTGTTGGCGTAGTTCAAATTGTTCGTGCCGCGTCCGCCAAAACCCCATTCGCCCACATACACCGGATATTTCCAACTGGCGTCGCCAAAGTTCCCGTCCCAATCCTTTTTGTTTGGGTAAGGATGTGTTTCATAAACGAAATTCGAGCCTTTGATTCCGTAACCATGCAGCACGCCGCTCAAATCATAACCCCAATCCAGCCCGCCGACGGTTACCAGGTTGGTTGCCCCGACCACCCGAACCGTATCGTAAAGCCTTTGCAAACCCACAGCTTCATAAATGACGACGGCCTGGTCTGGATTCCAGCGTGCCGGTTTGTCGGTGGCCGTTCCGCCATCCCGCCAGATCGCAAACGACACGTCATGCGGTTCGTTGTAAAGTCCGAAAATGACATTCGGCTGATTTTTGTAGCGCGTAGCCAGGTCCTGCCAGAAATCAACCGAATGTTGGTCCGGCATGTTATGTTGGCCGAGCTTGCCGCCTTCGTTCATCCACTTGCCGCAATCCGACCAGTGTAAATCCAGATCAATGTAAACATGCGCCGCCGCGCAGGTGTCCACCAGCCTGTCCACAAGGGCGCGATAAGCCGCGCCGCCGTCGGCTTGGTTCGTCATTTTGCCGAACCAGCGGTCCTGCGCCAGCGGCAGGCGGATGAGATTCACTTTCCAATCACCGATGGCGCGGTTCACGGATTCCTCGACGTGATCGCCATCGTTTCTCCATTCGAGTGAGGCGATGTTGACGCCGTAGAGCCAGACCGGTTTGCCGGCGGCATCGAGCACCTTTTTTCCCTTGGTGTGCAGGCACATCGGGTCAAGCTTGGGATCAAACGGCCGGGTCTGGCTCACCATCAATCCGTTCCCCGCAGGCTGGCCGTTTACCGTCGAATGAAACAACACGATCAATCCCGACACTGCGAGCGTTGCCTTTAGAAAACTCAATTTTTGCATGGGTGTCTTTTACCAGTTGGTTCGGAAGAATATCAAACGCAAATTTCAGGGACAGCTCCCCTGCAAATTTCCAATGCGCCCGCGCCGAAGCAAACCAGAATCACCTTCTCGACCGATTGGTTCCAT
>JBEKJN010000025.1:0-17236 GCA_050011235.1 Verrucomicrobiota bacterium
ACGCTGCGCCTTCCGTTTGGCAGCGGACAAAGCCGGCAACAACATCGCAGCCAGCACGAAAAGAACCGCCATCACCGCCAGCAAGGTCAAAACGCCATTCCAGCCGCGCCGGACCGCTGAAATCACGAGCGCGATGACGAGAAACGCCAGCAACCCGATGAAGAGAATCGCCCCGCCGGCTTCGCGCAGGACTTCGACGTAGAATGTGAGGAATTTTCCCCAAGCGTCGAGCAGTCCGTACGTCGTGCCTTGCGCGATGTTCATGCTGCCGCCGAAATGGGAAAGCCGGAACGACGGCGGCACGAAAAGCTGCCATTCCGCGTAGGTGTTCGGCACGTCGGTGCGCGGCGCGTTGAGTTCGAGCGTTTTCGACCAGTGCGCCGCGAGCACGCCGTTTGTTTGCGCATACATGATGTCCACGGCGAAGGCCTGGTCGCGGTCCACGTCGCGCGGCAGTGGAACCAGCACCCAATCGTGGTCGCGCTCCGGTTTGGCCGACTGGCCATTGACATAACAGCCCCAAAGCGTTGCCTCCTTCGGAAGTTGGAAGCGCTGGAATTGTTTCTCATTGTTTTTCACCATGAACGAGGCCTGCGTGAGCATCTCGCCGGCTTCGGTAAGCACGGAAGTGATTTGCGTGCGGTCGGCCACGGCTTCCAGGACCGGCTCCGTGGCGTAGCGCTTCACGTCCAGCGCCAGGTCGTATTGGCTGCCGGTGTATTGCCAGGCCTGCACAACGGCGCGGGTGATGAAGGAACGGTCGGTGGCGGACAACTCGGTTTCGTCCACGCGATGCAGCGTGTCGCTTACGGTCTTCGGGCTGAGTTGCAGATTGGCGGCGGTGGTGATGGCGATGGAACCGGTCTCGCGTTCCGCGTCCACCGTGTGAATGCCGCCAACGGACAGGATTGCTTCGCCCTTCGCGGGATCAAATTGATAATCGTAGGTGACCACCAGCGTGTAACCGCCCCAGACCTTGTCCTGCAACCCAATCGTCCAGAGGTCGCCGGCTTGTTCCTTGCGCCGGATGTTCGGCCCGGTGAACTCGACATTTTTGCACTGCGCCGGGACGCGGACCTTGAATTCCTGCACGCCCTGGTTCACCAGACTGTAACGAATCGTCGCGCTGCCGCCCACGATGCCGTCGCCGATGGTGACAAGATTGAAGACGTCGGCGACGATTCGTGCCGCGAGGCGTTCGCTGGCGATGGACAACTGCCAGTCGGGTTGTTCGGCGGTGTAGGCAAGAATTTCATCAGAGTGCAGGACTGGCGTCTCACCGGTTTCATTTTGAATGACGCCTATTTCGGCGGCGGATGTCCAAGGCAAGCCGTTGATTTCTGAGATGGCCTTGAGTTTGATGAAGCGGCATTTCACCGAATCGAAGGTTTCGATTTTTTCTCCCTTGCCAGGCTCGAACGCGCCTTTTTTAACGGGTTGTCCAAAGTTCTTGCCATCGTCACTGACGTAAAATTCATAGTCTTTGATGGTACCGTGGTCCGACTCGTCCTGCCGGGGCAGGTAGGTGAAGCCTTTGATGACAGAGGGCGGAAGCAGTTCGATGATGATTTCGTGGGGGAGCCCGGGACTATTGCCGTGCCATTGGGTATCCCAATAGGTGTTGGGGTTGCCGTCGACAGCGTTTTCTCCGTAACCGTCCTCGCTGTTGGTTTCCTCACTGTCCACTTTTACGACCTTGAGTTTAACTTTGGCCACGGCGGCGACTTTGGCCGGAATTTCGCGCAGGCCGGAAAGCGTGCCCGTCCGCAGCCGGATGCCGGGCACGGACGCCGCGCCAATTTGAGCGGTTTCCTTCGCTGCGCCGGTCACGCGCAACGGTGCAATATTGATTTGATCGGGAAAGTTCTTGAGCGCCTGCTCCAATTGCACCTCAAGCCGGCGCGAACCCAGCGCGCGCGCGGAAAAACTCACCCGCAGTTTGCCGTCGCTCACCTTCCAATCTTCGACGCCTTCGCCGCGCACATCGGCCACGGCGAACCCGGACTGTGGCGTCAGCTCGAGCGTGTAAACGCCGGCTTTCTCGACGTCGAGCGCGAGGCCGTGCGAAATCACCAGCCGCGTTTCTTCCAGCCGGGCGTTCACCCGGTCGATGACGTTGATGACCGGCTCGATGGGTTTGAGCTTGAGCGCCAGCGTGAAGGGCCGCGCATTGAACCGGTAGGCGGCGACGGCGTTGTCCGGGGCGTTGACCTGGCGCAGACCGGTGAGCGAGGCGATTTCAACGAGCGTGTCCTCGGTTGAAACCGTCAGCGAGCCGGATTCGCGTTCCACGTTCAGCGGCTGCGGCGGGTTCACGGAGGAATTGGCCGAAGCGGCTTCCACGGCTTGTTCGGAGTAAAGCGTGAGGTCGTAGGCGTTCTCAATCGGCTTGATGAATTCAATGGCCAGCGTCTGGTGATCACCTTCCGTGGCCGTGTGCCAGTCGCGGATTTGCCCGCCTTCGAGACGCGTGAGCGCCTGCGTCGCGGGCAGCGTGAGCGTGAGCTGCGCGGCGTTGCCCTGGACGACGTCGTAATGAAACCGGCTGGTGTATTTGATGACGGTCGGCGTGATTTGCACATTGATGGCGGTATCCACGGTGAGCAGCGCTTTGCGCGCAACCTCGGTGACGCTGCCCTGCCAGCGCAAGGCGATGGTCTGGTCGGCGCCGAGAAAACCGGTCACGCGCGAAACGCCGTTGGTCCGGGCGGCTTCGAGCAGCGTGCCGTTGAGCAATTGCACTTCCGTGTTCGTACCGACGGCCTGGGCGGTGACCGAGGAAATGGTCGCAGCCGGACCGGCAAAGGAAATTTCGTTCCACGGCTCCTCGCGCTGGATTTTGGCGACCACCTCCAGTTGGAATTGGAAATGCCCCGACCGCGATGCGACCAGCAGGTAGGCGTTGCCTTCACGAACGATTTTCAACGCGTCCGGTAATTTGGCGGGCAATACCGCCACGTCGCCTTCGAGCAACTGCGCCGAGCTTTCACCGTTGGCCGTGGCCTCGGCGTCAACGTCCAAGGTGAATCGCGCCTCCTCGTCAGCCAGTCTGCCGGTGTAGCGAATTTCGCGGAAAACCAAATTACCCGTCGGCGAAAACTTTCGGGAGACAATCAATCCATCCGCCTTGCCCGCGTTATAAATGGCCCGAATTGCGCTTTGGTTGAGAGCGCGCGAATAAAGCGCCATTTCATCAATCAACCCGTTAAATGGTTCCTGGTAGGAAGTGCCTCCGATATTGCCGATGCCGATGGCGGGGTTCTGCGTCGCCTCCAGGTCGCCCAACGGCCTGAGCGTCGTGTTGGTCAGACTCATGAGTTTTCCGTTGACGAAGAGTTTCAGGTTTCCCTTCGCCCCCAGCGTCGCGGCGATGTGCTGCCATTGATTGAGTTGAATCGGCGCTTCGATGCGCACGGTTTGATTTTGGGAGTCCGTGATTTGGAAGCCGGCAAATCCCGGCGACCTCAGGTCTATTTGCCAGGGATCCAGACCCGGACGATCATCGCCGCGAAAGAAAATCATGCCGCCAAATTGCCGGGGGTAAATCCAGCCTTCGATGGTCAACGCTTTTGTCAGTTTGAAATCCGGACTGTCAGGGATGCTGACACGCCGGCGGCTGCTGCCGTCGAAGTCGAATGCCTGCCCGATTTTGCCGCGGGCATAGTTCATGCCTAAGGGCAGTGTGCCATCGTGTCTTCCGGCGCTGTCCTGCGCATTGCCTTCCGCCCGCCACCAGCCCACCAGACCGGATTGGGGAATTGACTGGGCAAAAGCTGTGGAGGCCAAAAATAGAGACGCCAGCAACGTTGCGAGTGATTTCATAATATCTCCCTTTGAGGTTTGAATGGGAACGGCGTCCAATAGCCGCTGCCCGAAAAGCCTGTTTCTTCGCGCCCAAGTGGTGTGCGCCGATGAGTGCATGGCTGTTGGACGGGGTATAGGACAAAAAACTCCCGGCGAAAATGAAAAATTGGACGCGAGTCAGTAGCGGGTATTAACACCATCATTTGCCCGGCTTTTTCCTGCGCACCGCCGGACAAATCGGTGTTGATTCAGGCCCATCACCGGTCAAAGATGTGCGCGATGATTCCGGCGGAGGAGAGCGAATTGATAACGCGCTGCCGTCGCGGCGAAGCGAAAGCGTGGGATGAACTCTTCGACCTGCATTACGCGACGGCGGGGCGCTTCATTTTTCAGCTCTCGTCTGATTTCACCCGCGAAGACGCCGAGGAAATTTGCCAGGAAGTTTTCCTGTCCATCATCAAAAACCTCGCCGCCTTCCACGGCGAAAGCCGGTTCCAGACCTGGCTCTTCCGCATCGCCGCCAACAAGGCGCGCGATTACCGCGAAAAACGGATTGCCACCAAGCGCGGCGGCGGACTAACGGCGGTCTCATTGCAGGCCGAAGACCCGGAAACGGGCCTCGCGCCCGATCCGCCGGCCAACGCGCCCGGTCCGGACGAACTGTTGATGAATGCCGAACAAATGGCCGGTGTGCGCGCAGCCCTGGACCAGCTTGGCGAACCCTGCCGCGAAATCATCGAATTGCGCTACTTCGGCGACTTGAGTTACGAGGAGTTGAGCGCGACGTTGAAGCTGAATCCGAAAACCGTCAGTTCGCGTCTGAGCAAATGCCTGGACCGGCTGGAGGAAATCGCACGCGGAATTTTTTCGCGGGAAAACCCGGGCGTTTTCCCGTCTAACATTTGAGACGAATGAAAGAATGAATTTGCAGTTCACGGTAGGGCCGTGCTGCTGCGCGGCCTCGGACGACCGGCAGATTGTCCCTACCCGATGTCAAAATGGAACCGGAACGAAAAATTGAAAAGCTGTTGCGGGCTTACGCGAAGAAACGCCGCGCCGAGGCGGGCGATTCGCTGAAGCTGCATCCCGCGAACCGCCGCATCCTGCAGGGCGAGGCCGCGCGCCGCGCGCCGAGGCCGGGCGAAGACAGCCTTTTTCTGCTGCTCCTCGCCACGTTCCGGCGCAGGCTGGTGTTTGCGCTTTGCATCGTTGCAATTGTTTTTATTGGCGCATCCATGCTGCTGCCAAGCTTGAGCAGTGCGAAAAGGAAAGCGCAAAGCGTCAGCGCCGCGAACAATCTCAAGGAAATCGGCATGGCGGCCCGCCAGTATGCCGGCGAGAACAAGGACGTGCTGCCGGCTTCGCTCGATGAAGTGACGAACGAATTGGGCACGAGGAAGGTCCTGATTGACCCGGCAACCGGCAAACCCTTTGTCTATGCTGGTGGTGGAAAAAAGTTGGATGGTTTGCAAAGCAACGCCGTGCTGGCGTATTCATCGGCCGACAAAAATGGCCATGCCGTGCTGTTCGCGGACGGGCGTGTCGAAACCGTGACCGGTGAGCGTTTTGCGGAACTGACCAACCCAAAATCTCCCGAGTTTGCTTTGGCGGATAAATCCGCGCGCGAAAGAGTCGTGGAAACTCCACCCGCTGCCACGCCGGTTGCTCCGGGAAATCCCGCTCTTCCGCCCCCAAGCCCGGAAAAAACGAAAATCGCTCTGGCCACGGATCAGTCCAATGCTGGTGATTTGGGGGTGAATGCCCGAAGATCGCTTGAACCGGCAAGCCGACAACCTGAACTCGCTGAATCGGAAGCGAAAAAGCCGAAGCCGGTTGCAACGCCCGCGCCGGTTGGCACAGGCGCGGGTTCCCTGAATGGCGAAGCACAAACGACTCCAGTGAACGGCTCAGTTTCGGGAAAATTGCCGGCAACCGAAACCGCCGACACCTTGGCGCAAAGCCGGTCTTTTGACCGACTCACGGCGCAAACGAACTCCGTTCAACCGGTTCTTACCGCCTCACAAAATTTTGTTCAAGCCGGCGGTGCCTCCAATCTGCAAAATCTGTTCCGGAACGATTCTGTCTCCGCCCGGACCGTACCCGTGCTGCTGTCGTTCCAAGTGCAACAAAACGGCGATACCATCTCCGTCGTGGACCGGGACGGTTCGGTTTACCACGGCTCCTGGCAACTCACAAACGTAACGGTTCGCAACGAGCCGGCTCCGCCGGGGACGTTTGCCGTTCGCGCCGTGCCGCCTCAAAGTCAGATGAAAGCCGCCCAATCGGCCGGGAACGAGCAGCAGGCAGCCCAAAATTATTTCTTCCGTGTGGCGGGAACAAACCGGACTTTGCAGCAAAACGTCGTGTTCACCGGAAATTTGCTGGCGAACAGCGGCATGCCGCAGACGGCCCAAACCAGTAATTCCTTCGGAGGAGTTGGCGGCGGTGGCGGCGGAGCAGGAAATCAACTCCAGCAGGCCGTTACGAACGCATCGCAACAATCACCGCTGTCGAATTCCCGAATTGTCGGAACTGCGGTGATTGCCAGCACCAACCAGATCGAAATCAACGCCGTGCCAGTCACGCAGTGAGAAATCGGGCGTTGTGACAATATTTTGCCGTGGCACGCCATCAAACACATCGCGGGCCTGCCCCGCGGAACGAGCGGCTCTTTGCCGCCCGGCAACTCCCCGCCTTTCGTAAAAGTTCATAAAGCCATTCGATGCGCGCCCGCAATGGAAGCTGGTGTTGAAACTTCCCCTTGGACAGTGCAGAATCTTGTCGAACTGGCAGACGCATGAGTGAACGGATTGAAAATTTTCGAACGGCGATTGAAACCACGCACAAGTGCAAGGCGGCGCATGAGAAATCCACCGTGGTCATGGAAAAGTTCAGAAATGAAAAGCTGTGGGTGGGTGTCGTTGAATCGTTTGCCCTGACAGGCCACCCTAAAGCGAAACGCTGTTACGCCTGGAGTTTCCACGACGGCAAGGAAACCCGATACGTCAATGCGTTGGAAATTCCGCCTGTCGTTTCACCGCAAACGGCGGTAAGGGCTTCAATCGTGGCGAGAAAGAAATGAGAACACGGCTGATAACCCTTGTCTGCCTTGGGCGGGCGTGTCTCGTTGCGGTCATACACCGCCATCGCAGAAACAAATTCTAAATTCAAATCAGAACCCTGCCAGAAACTTCGCGTCCTTGACCTCGCGTGGAAATGAAACCGGCGTTATGGCCTCATGCGCGCGCCTTGCGCAGATCCGGCCACAACGGTTTCAAGTCCGGGTCGTCCAGTGCCATGAGTTTGACCTTGTTGGCGTTACCTAGCGTGCAGGCTTTCTCCAGCCACGACCTGGCTGCGTTCAAATCACCCAACTGACATTCATAGCACGCGAGGTTGTAGGCGATGACCTGTTCCTTGGGAAATGCCCGTCGGGCTTGAACCAGAATCGCCCTGGCTTGGGGAATTCCGCCGCCGGTTTTACGTCGCACCGCATACGCCAGCGAAACCCACATGCCCGGCCGGTGCGGTTCCAATTGCGTGAGCGTGCGGGCAATTTCCGCCGCCGCATCCCATTTCCCGGCCTTGGCGCAAATGTCATATCGGATGGCGAGCACATGTGGATGAGAACGAAATTGCGGCGCAATTTTTTCAAACTCCGCTCCGGCCTCCGCAACGTCACCCAGTTCCAGCCAGCCCATGGCGGCTGACAAGTGATGGCAGTCCGGTGGCTCCAACGGTTTAATGTGCGATTCGCGATCTGAATCCGTGACGCTCACACCCGCAGCATACCACGCTTTCGGGACAAAATCTCTCCGAACGAAATCGCGTTGGTGAATGGCTCCAGGGAAACGGCGCCCGCCGGAGGCCCGTGCCATATTTCAATCCCACCAGCGGAAGGGAAACCCGTTCTTTTCGAGATAATTTCCGCAACGCGGGCATCGGCCCGGAGTATTCCAGATTTTAATCCGGTGAGAACCGGCCACGGGGCAAACCGGTTTCACCTCTGTCCAATGCCGTGGCTTGGGCGGAGCCGAAGAACGTCGTCCGGGCGCAAAGGCACTCCACGAATTGTCCACCAGCCAGAATGGCGGGATGATGACCCCGGTGGGCAACAAGTTGCGGCCGGACTTGGTTTTGGCGCCGGCAGGAGGCGGTCCCTCTTCGCCATCGCGCAACCGGAGGCGGGTGAACACGTCGAAAAGCCGGCGGCAATCGAGACAGACGATGGTTTGCACGGCGCAGTTGATGCCGGTGTCGGCGCCGCCGGCAACGTGCGCCCGGTATTGGCAATGCGGACAGTCGAAATGGTACGTCCGGCCCATGTTTTGGAAATACAACTTTGGCCGCCGCAAATCCACTCAGATTGCTGCAAAGTCACGTGCCTGATTGGCAGAGCAGACTATTCTTCGGCTATTGCGCCGGGCTGCCGGGCTTCTCCGGATACGCGAACCTCACCATCAACGGCGCTCCTCGAATCAAGTAAAGGCCCACGAGCGCACCAATCACCCACTTGATGATCAGGTACACCGACGCCGTGCACGTGGGCACTGATTGCAGAGCGTGACGAACGATGAATATGATGCCCAGCACCCCGACGATCCGCAGAAACAACCCAAACAATTCTTTTGAGTTCATATACGCCTGTCTTTCTTGCATGGTTTCCGTTGCTCAACCCGTTTCCCGCAGGCAAAGGTCTGTGGTCAAACACCGCAAGGCTGATTGTGGCTGTAGATTAGCGTCCAGCCCTGACCTGTCAACCTGTTCCGAAACGCGGCGGCACGATTTGAAAAGTAGCGCGGGCGTCCCGCCTGTGAAATTCCGCAGCCATACTGGTCAGAAGTCTGCGCCGCTTTCCAATCTGCGCGAATTGACCCACCATCAGACTTGCCTTCCAGCCCCATTCCGCGCAAGAGAAAGGCATGGTTTACCAAAAACAAATCCTGCTGGAAACCCGTGGACATCGGCAATTGCACGACCTGACGGCGGACGTGGCGCGGATTGTTCATGACTCCGGCGTGCGCACGGGCACGGCGCACGTGTTCAACGTCGGCAGCACCGGCGCGCTGGGCACCATCGAATACGAACCCGGACTGCTCGAAGACCTGCCGGACATGCTGGACAAACTCATCCCGCCCAGCCGCAACTATGGACACGAACGGGCCTGGCACGACGGCAACGGCCATTCGCATTTGCAGGCCACCCTGCTCGGGCCGTCGCTGACCGTGCCGGTGGCCGGCGGGAAACCGGTGCTGGGCACCTGGCAACAAATCTTCCATCTGGAATGCGACATCAAACCGCGCCACCGCACCGTCGTCGTAACTGTGTCTGGCGAATGAGATTTTAGGCGAATTTTTCAACGCAAAGGCGCGGAGACGCAAAGGTTTTGACACGGATTTCACGAATTGACACCAATTCAAATGCGCTGAAGGCGCAACGGAAATTAGCCCGGTGTAGGCGCGACTTGCCGCGTCGAAGTACAGCGAAGACGGGAGCGACTACGCCGGGTTATCGTCCCACAAAATTATTCCTTCTCCCATCGGATGGGCTTTGCCTAAGAACTTCGATTTGCCCAAAAATGAAAGGGAATCCGTCCATGCCGATTTGCGCAGGGTCATGCGCCAGATTTGCCTGCTGGTGGAATCCAACCTGTCTCGCGGCGGGACGAAGAAAATTTCCGCTGCCAAAACCATTTTGGGATGGACGATTGGGACAAATGGCGCTTTAATCTCAATTATGTGAAGGCAAAGCCATGAAACTGAAAATTCTAATCGCGCTCATGGCAATCACTAGTATGCTCGGTTTGGCTGGTTGTAAACCCAAGCCAGTTACCGGACAGATATTCATAACTGCTTTGTGAAGCCTGTAATCGTTTCAAGAGTGATTTAATTCAATAAGCGAATTAGATACTCGCGGATTTCGTCCGGGCGACTAATAATAATGGTGTTGTAAATTTTTCCAAACTCCAATGGCTTATTCTGAAGCATTGTTGCCATTCCGCCGTCGCAAAACAGCGCATCGTAATAGGGCACGGCGAGCGCAGCGTGCTGGAAATCTGAAATGTCGTTTCCAGAAAGTTTCCTTTGCGATACTGCAAAGGCGGCGTTCACGCCTGCCACAACTTGAAGTGAAGGAATTGCGCGAGGGTCAATCCCTTTTTCAGAAATGCGATGCATCTTGTCAACATCATGGTGCTCTGGATAAGCCTCCCAAACTTCCCGCGCTACTTTATCCAAATATTTTTCAGATAATCGGCGATTCAAGATTTCTTTTTCCCGATTAAATACTTCTTGGAATGAAAGATTGGCTTGCCGATACTGTTCTAGCAGGCTAATCGTCGCATCAATCAGATTTTTCGGAGGCCATTCCGGCCTGCCCGGCATGAGTTCTTTAGCCAAGTATTCAAACGACATCATCCATCGAAAATCAACTGACACTTTTTGAAGCAGCACTTTGTCTTCTTCAGGAATATCTTCGTTGATAGAAAAATCTGTGTTGAAAAGATAGCCACACTTGCTCCAACATTCGTCCCAGTCAGGCTCTTTTTCACCGAGAACCAAACGCAAAATCAGGCGGCGAAGTTCCAGTTGCTCCAAGTCACTGGCATCCAAGATACAAACACCATCGCTGTAAAAATCCATCAGACGAGCGGTAGCGAGACGTGTTACTTCATCGCTCTGCCTCATCAATTCAAGAAAAAGAGGATAGCTAACAGGACATAAAATACACTGCTTTTCAATCAAGCCCTTCAACAATCCAAGAATCTCACGGTAGTCAGACAGTTCGTTCGGGCTGTTAAGTATAACATTTCTCAAATGCACCCAATGATTCGTGTCTAAATAAATGAGGGTTCGACCTTGAAGTTCATTTTGAATGGCTAAATGCTTTTCTCGCCAGTAAATGGAAGGACTCACGTCAGATTGATTTTGATGTTTGGCAAATGATTTTTTCAAGGCGTGCTGAAAAGGAGATTCAGCGGCCAAGTTTATGTTCTGCGTTTCACTCATGTCGTCGCCAAATTATTTTCCAATACATTCGAGCGCACGGAGTTTTGTGTCAATACTGCGGATTTCCCAAGGTAGTCGCGCTGCTCCAATCCTGGGCTATTTTCTTTTGCCCCGTTGGGACAATTCGCGTAATTGACTCGCTCGCGCCCGCTCGCTCGGCCCTCGTGGGCCTTCGGTTTCACCGAATTCCTTTCGCCGCTTCCCAAGCGGCCCAAGTCGTGAAATTCGTGTCGCCGGGTTCAGTTTTGCGTGAAGACGAAGGCGCCGTAACCCACCACGCGGTCGCGGTCGCCCGAAGTGTCGCCGGAATTCCGCAAATCCACGGTGCGACATTGCAGGCCGCGCTCCTTTGCCGCATTCAGCAACCCGCAAATCGGCATGCGCCCGCAGGCCTGTTCCACGCCGAGTTCTTTCCAATTCAGCGATTCGATGGCGCGTGCTGTTGCGGAGTCGGTTTGTTGCGCCGTCGCATAATCGTGGTAGTGGCTCAAATCCGAGCTGATGACCAAGCACGTCTCCACGCCGCCCCAAAGGGCTTTAATGACTTCGGCGACTTCCTCGTCGCGCGCCTCGCCGACGAGCAGCGGCACGATTTTGAAATCGGCGAGCACCACTTGCAGGAACGGCAGTTGGACTTCGAGGGCGTGTTCGTCGGCGTGCGCTTCGTCCCGCACGCGAACCTGCGGCAGCCGCGAGCAAATGTCGCGGATGGCGGCGGTGTCCACGGGCACCGTGCCGAGTGGCGTTGAGAATGCCGCAGCGCCGGTCGCTGCCAGACCATCGAACGCCACAAAATGCGACGGGCCGAGCAGCACCACGCGTTTGATGGTGTCGCGTGCCGGTGCCAGCCGCGCGTAAGCCGATGCGGCAACCGGTCCGGAATAAACGTAGCCAGCGTGCGGCGCGATGATGGCTTTGGGGGCAGACCCTGCCCTGGCCTTCACTTCGTGTAAAAAGTTTTCGACCATTTGGCGCAGTTTGGCGGGGTTGTTCGGATAAAATCGTCCGGCGACCGCCGGCGGCCGGACATTTGCTGAATCCTTTCGAAACAATTTCCGCATCTCGAATTTGAATTTAACCGATTTGAACCCGAAAATCGAAGTTAAGATGGGGAGCGCACGCGCCCCGCGTGCCGTTTTTCGCGCCCTCGCGGAAAACTTTGAGCACACAAGACGGTTTTGAACGTTCCAGCCAGCGCCGCGCGCCAAAGCACTGGACGCGTGGCGCGTCCAGCCACACCCGAGGCGGGTGTGCTCCCCAACTCCGGGTCTCTGATTGAAAATCTATCAAGCGGTCATCGGTCTCTGATTCAGGTTTGCACTGTGTTTCGCGGTTTGAACGAATCGCCATAATTCAACCCGGTCATACCCGGCGTGGCCGGCGCTGATAAAAATCTGCCATCGAACTGCCCGTGTTCACTTCGGTCACGCCGCCGTCCGGCCAGATGCCGGGAATGACGGTCTGGCAGCGTGGGCATTTGCCGTCGCGGGTGATTTTATAGTCGCGCACGAGATAGCCGCTGCGTTCGATCAGCAGTTCGTCGCAACCCGGACAAAACGTGCTTTCCCAATGACCCACGCGTCCCGGCGCATTCCCGGCATAAACAAAGTGCAACCCCTCGTCTGCGCCGATTTCCGCCGCGCGAATGAGCTGGCGCACGGTGGTCGCGGGCGGGCCGGTCATTTTAAAATCGGGATGAAACGCGGTGACATGCCACGGAATATCGCGGCTGACCGAGGCGATGAATTTCGCGATGGCGCGCAGTTCCGTTTCGCTGTCGTTGAATCCGGGCACGACCAGCGTCACGATCTCCAGCCACAAACCGCGTTCGCGCACCATGCGGATGCCGTGACACACGTTCTCCAGCGTGCCGCCGAGCGTGCGATAGTGTTTGTCGTCAAAACCTTTCAGGTCAATTTTGTAGGCCACAATCCATGGACGCAGAAAATCGAGCGCTTCCGGCGTGGCGTTGCCGTTCGACACAAACGCGCAGGCAAAACCGGCCGGTTTCGCCTGCTGGAAGACGGCCACCGCCCACTCGGCGGTGATGAGCGGTTCGTTGTAGCTCGACACGACCAGTCGCGCGCCACTCCGGCGCGCCGTGTTCACGACCTGCTCCGGCGTCAATTCAACGATGCGCGTTACGGAGTGCTCGTCGCGCAGCGCCTGGCTGGTGACCCAGTTCTGGCAATACCCGCAATGGAAATCGCATCCGAGCATCCCGAACGTGAGCGCGTCGCTGCCGGGATAAACGTGGAAAAACGGCTTTTTCTCGATCGGATCACTGGCCAATCCGCCGGCCACATAACCAAACGGCACGCGAAGCTGGCCGCCCTCATTGAAGCGCACCTTGCAAATGCCGCGCCGTCCCGCCGGAATCAGGCAACGATGACCGCATGCGACGCAACGCACGTGGCCGTCTTCGGCGTGCCAGAGTTTGCCCACGATGGTCTGCCGGTCGAGCGTGTCCGCGAGGGCCGGGCTGGCCACACGCGATTTCACCGGCGCGGGCGCGGGGGAATTTTGTTCCCGTGGTTCACTTGAAGGCGCGGTTTGCATGGAACATTGATATGACATCTGACGCCCCGGAATGCAAAGGGACGGTCCAGAAAAAAGTATTGCCCCCGGTTAATTTTCGATAAGCTCCCGACATCGGACCTGACAAAACAGGACAAGTCATCATTTAATTTACACCAAAACGGCGCATGGCGTTCAAACAATTTCCCAGGCAGACGCAAGGCGTCCAATTGCTCCAGCGCTCGCTGGCGCGAGGAAGGCTCGGCCACGCCTATCTGTTCGCCGGCCATCAGCTTGAGGAATTGGAATCACTCGCCCGGACGCTGGCCAAAACGCTGAATTGCCGGAAACCGGTCAAAACCGGCGGCGTGGCGACGGATTGCTGCGATGACTGCCCGACGTGCCGGAAAATTGACAATGACACCCATGCCGACATGCATTGGGCGCGGCCCGAATCCAAATCGCGCGTCGTCACCATCGAACAAATGCGCGAGTTGATGCGCGAGATTCAACTCAAACCGACCGAGGCCGAATACAAGGTCGCCATCATCACCGCCGCCGACCGCCTGAACCCGCAGGCGGCGAACGCCTTTCTCAAAACGCTGGAGGAACCGCCGGCCAAATCCATTTTGATCCTGCTCACCACCGAGCCGCAACGGATTTTGGATACGGTCTTGTCGCGTTGTCTGCGCCTGAACTTTTCCGGTGATGCCGTGCCTCCGCTCGACCCCGCGCAATCGGAATGGCTTGCGCAATTCGGCGCGCTGGCGGCCACGGAGCAGAAAACCTTGCTGGGCCGTTACCGCCTGCTCGACGTGTTGCTCCAAAAGCTAGGCGAAATCCGCGCGCGCGTGGACGAAACGCTGACAGCGCGCTCGCCGTTGCAACGTTACGAGGACGTGGAAAAGGATTTGCGCGAGAAATGGGAGGACGAATTGGCGGCGGCCATCGAGGCGGAATACCGCCGGCAACGCGCCGATTTGATTTTGCTGGTGCAATGGTGGCTGCGCGATGTCTGGTTGCACGCGCTCGCGGCCGGCAACGAACTGCTGAATTTTCCGCAGATTGCCGGGGCGGAGGCCGTTGCGCGCCGGCTCACGCCGCGCCGGGCGCTGGAAAACCTGCAAATCCTGGAACAAACGCAGCGGTTGCTGCACACCAACGTCCAGGAAGCGCTCGCGCTGGAAGTCAGCCTGCTCAAATTGCATCTCTAAGCCGGTTGTGAACGGAATTTCGCGCATGAAGTCCGGAACAGAAACCGCCCGATACGATCTTTACGCACTCTTGTTCGGGTTGTTTCTCGGGCTGGCGATTTGGAAGTTCGGCAACCCCGTCATCCTCGACCACAAAATCTTCCCGCCGGCTTCGTTGGCCGAGGTGTGGGCTGATGCATGGCCAACACACTGGAGCAATTGGGTTTTGCTGCCGTTCGTGCTGGCCGGCGGCTGGCTGGCGTTATGGCAAAAGCGACGGTCACAGACCGCCGCTACAAGATGGCTGTGGCTGCTGCCGCTGCTGTGGTTCGGCTGGCAACTGCTTTCGGCAACGCACACCGTGGACGCCTTTCTCACCTCGACCACGCTCTGGCAATTCGGCGGGTGCATTGCGTGCTATTTTATCGGCGTGCTGGTGCTGGGACGCGAACGCGCGTTGCGCTGGCTGCTGATCGGCGTGCTGGCGGCGTTCGCGTTTTGCCTCGTGCGCGCTGTGGACCAGCGGCTCTTCGAATTTCCCGAAAGCCTCCGGATGCTGGTGGAAGGCGAACGCACGGGCTGGACAAATTTCCCGCCGGAAATATTTTTGGAAATGAAACGCGAGGGCACCGTCATCACCACCAACGGTGTGGACGTGGCCAATCCTGTAATCCTCGCTCACGTCGCCAAGAACCGCGTGATGGGCACCCTGGTCTATCCGAATGCATTGGCCAGCGTGATTTTGCTGTTGTTGCCGGTTTCACTCGCGCTCGCCTTCAACAGCACCCGGCAACTGAAACCGCCAATCCGCGGCGCAGTGATTGCGCTGACTTGCCTGCTCGGTGGCCTCGGTCTCTTCTGGTCGGGCTCAAAAGCGGGTTGGTTGGTTGGCATGGCGCTCGCCGGCATCTGGCTGTTCCGTCTGAAGTGGTCCGCCCGAATGAAATGGGCCATGCTGACGACGGTTTTGCTGATCGGGCTGGCGGTGTTCGCACTCCGATTTCACAATTACTTTGCCGCGGGCGCCACCAGCGTGGGCGCGCGTTTCGATTACTGGCGGGCGGCGGTGCAAACCACGCGCGACCATCCCTTGTTTGGCACCGGGCCGGGGACGTTCCAGCGACCTTACGAACGGATCAAATCGCCCGAATCTGAGATGGCCCGATTTGCACACAATGATTATCTCGAACAATTTTCTGATTCAGGAATCATTGGCGGCATTTGCTATGTGGCGTGGATTGGTCTGGCGTTGATGACCGTGGGTCAACGCGCGTGGCGGAGCGGCGGTTATCTTCAATTCAGCCTTTTCCTGGGATTGCTCGGCTGGTTTGCGCAGGGACTGGTTGAATTCAGCCTTTTCGTTCCGGCACTGGCGTGGACAGCATTTACTCTCCTCGGATGCCTGCTGCGGATGTCCGCAAATCAATTCGACAAGGGACGGGTGACCGGCTAATCTGGCCACGGCTTATGAAAATTCTCTTTCTCAATGGCCCTAATCTGAACCTGCTCGGGCAACGCGAGACGGACGTTTATGGCCGGGCGACGCTGGCCGACATCGAAGCCAAAGTGCGCCAACGGGCCAAACAGCTTGGGGCCGAAATTGACTTCCGCCAATCCAACTTGGAAGGACAGTTGGTTGGATGGATTCAAGAAGCCAAGGGCAAATTTGATGTGATTGTGCTGAACGCCGCCGCTTATACCCATACCAGCATCGCACTTCGAGATGCGATTGCTGCCATGGGTATTCCCACCATTGAAATCCATCTTTCGAACGTCCATGCCCGGGAAGATTTCAGGCAAAAATCGCTCATTGCGCCCGTTTGTTGTGGCCAAATCTCCGGGTTCGGGCAAAATTCATACGTTTTGGCAATTGAAGCATCAGTTAACGTTATCGAGTCTAAAAAACAGCATTAAGGTGGTCATTTTTTGGTTACTTTAAGGCACATTTAATTTGTTAACTTTGCCGCTTGACGGCTTGTTTTCGACTCAATAGACTCCGCGCCAGATAAAAATGCTACAAGCAGAGTCGGACCCGGCTGCTGCTTTTTTGCTTGTGGGGTAGTGTGAATAGGCAGTGTGTTTTTTTGAAATTTTTAACGAAATCGAACTGTGGATCTTAAAGATATCAAGGCCATCATTGACCTGATGAAGAAGAACTCCATCTCGGAATTTGAGATGGAGAAGCAGGACTTCAAGATCAGGTTGAAACGCGGTCTCAATGGCGGAACGCCTGTTTCTTCGCTTGATGAATTGCCTCCGGCAGTTGCCGTTGCCCCGCCCCCGCAAGTTCCCTTTCCGACCCCGCCGACTGCCGCCGTTCCCCAGCCGCCCGCAACCAGTGAAGTTGAAATCAAGTCGCCGATGATTGGCACTTTTTACCGGTCGCCCTCGCCGGAGGCAGCAAGCTATGTCGAAATGGGCACCGACGTGAACCCGGACACAGTGGTCTGCATCATCGAAGCAATGAAAGTGATGAACGAAATCAAAGCCGAGGTCAAAGGTGTCATCACCCAGGTTCTGGTCGAAAACGCCAAGCCGGTGGAATTCGGCCAGCCGTTGTTCAAGGTGCGTCCGGCCTGACCACACCGGCATTTACCGGTTTGAATTTTATCCTAGCTCATTAACAGCCCATGTTTGAAAAAGTACTGGTCGCCAATCGCGGGGAGATTGCCGTTCGGATTATTCGCGCCTGCAAGGAACTGAATATCCGCACCG